>JBKPNJ010000156.1:0-3737 GCA_046732575.1 Actinomycetota bacterium | reverse complement strand
AGCAGAGGTCCTGAACCATGTAGTTGGGGCTGGCGTTGCGGATCACCGTGACACTGGGCTGCCGGGCCGCGGCGAGCAGCGCGTTCTCCGTCACGGTGTCTCCGCGCTCGGTCAGCACGATCGGCCGTGTCGGAGAGACATTGCGATCGGCCTCGGCGTGGTAGGAGCCCTCGGTTGCCTTGACCTCGAGCCCGAAGGGCCGCAACGCGGCCATGTGTGGCTCCACCGTCCGCGTGCCGAGGTCGCAACCGCCGGCGTACGGAAGCTGGAAGCGCTCCTCGCGGTGCATCAACGGACCCAGGAACATGATGATGCTGCGGGTTCGCCGGGCCGCTTCGGCGTCCATCGCGAGCAGGTCGAGCTTGCCGGGCGTCACGATCTCCAGGTCGTTGTCGTCGTTGAGCCAGCGGGTCTTCACCCCGATGCTGTTGAGGACCTCGAGGATCCGGTGGACCTCCTCGATCCTGGCGACCCTGCGCAGGGTCGTCGTGCCCTGGTTCAGCAGGGAGGCACACAGCAGCGCGACGGCCGCGTTCTTGGAGGACTTGACCTCGATCGAACCGGAGAGCCTGGTGGGTCCGATCACGCGCAGGTGCGTTGGACCGGCGCCGAGCGACACGATCTCGCTGTCGAGCGCCTCGCCGATCCGAGCCAGCATCTCCAGGCTCAGGTTCTGATGGCCGCGCTCGATCCGGTTGACCGCGCTCTGGCTCGTGCCGAGCACATCGGCGAGCTCCGCTTGTGTCCACTCCCGGTGCTTGCGAGCCACCCGGATGAGGTTCCCGATCCGGGCGAGGTAGTCGTCCGACATGGCCGCCACTCTAACTCATATATGAGATACGGATGTGCATCGGCACGCCGATGATCTCTGTTCGGGGCGGTGCGGCGCTGCCGGGACGCGGTGCCTATGGTGACGGGATGCGAAGCGCCGACGCCGACATGTCGCACCGGCAGCTGGGGGAGTCCGGCCTGACCGTCAGCGTCGTCGGAGTGGGGTGCAACGCGTTCGGCGCCCGCATCGACGCCGACCAGACCGCGGCCGTGGTCGCGGCCGCCCTGGACGAGGGCATAACGCTGTTCGACACGGCTGACACCTACGGCAGCCAGCCGGGTGCGAGCGAGACGCTGCTCGGGCGCGCTCTCGGCGCGCACCGCGAGGATGTCGTGATCGCGACGAAGTTCGGGATGAGCATGCGGGGTATGAACGGACCCGACTGGGGTGTTCGCGGCTCGCGCAGGTACATCCGGCGTGCGGTCGAGGGGAGCCTGCGCCGTCTGGGCACCGACTGGATCGACCTCTACCAGATGCACCAGCCGGATCCGCATACCCCCATCGATGAGACGCTCGCGGCGCTGCACGAACTGGTCGGCGAGGGGAAGGTGCGCTATCTGGGCAGCTCGAACTTCACCGGCTGGCAGGTCGTCGACGCCGACTGGACAGCAAGGACGCAGGGATTCCAACGGTTCGTCAGCGCGCAGAACAAGTACTCCCTGTACGACCGGTCCGCCGAGCAGGAGCTTGTCCCGGCGTGTGAGCGCGTAGGTGTGGGGATGCTGCCATTCTTTCCGCTGGAGTTCGGTCTCCTGACCGGCAAGTACAAGCGCGGCGAGAAGGCGCCGGAGGGGACCCGCCTGCAGGTGCAGAGCGCGCGGCTGGAGGGGGCCGACTTCGACCGGATCGAGGGACTCGAGCAGTTCGCGCAGGAACGTGACCTGTCGATTCTGGATGTGGCGATCGGAGGGTTGGCCGCCCAGCCAGCCGTCGGCTCGGTGATCGCTGGTGCGACAAGGCCCGAGCAGGTGACCGCCAACGCCGCGGCGGCCCGATGGGTTCCCACCGCCGATGATCTCGCGGCCCTGGACGAGGTCGCCGCACCGTCCGCGTCGTAGCGAAAGCCTCGCACCCGCCACCGGCCGGACCTGTCATAGGCTGCAGCCCGTGACCGAACATTTCGACGTGGTCGTCCTCGGTGCCGGACCCGGCGGTTATGTCGCCGCCATTCGCGCCGCGCAACTCGGGCTCTCGACGGCAGTGGTCGAGGAGAAGTACTGGGGTGGCGTCTGCCTCAACGTCGGCTGCATCCCCTCCAAGGCTCTGTTGCGCAACGCCGAGCTTGCGCACCTCATCATGCACGAGGCGGCGACGTTCGGGATCAGCTTCGACGGCGAGCCCAGAGCCGACTACGGGGTCGCGTACAAGCGCAGCCGCGTCGTCGCCGACGGACGCGTCAAGGGCGTCCACTACCTGATGAAGAAGAACAAGATCACCGAGTTCACCGGCCGCGGATCGTTCAGCGACGCGAACACGCTGGAGGTGGCCCAGCGGGACGGTTCGTCGCAGACCGTCACATTCGACAACTGCATCATCGCCGCCGGCGCGACCACCCGGTTGTTGCCCGGGACGTCGCTGAGCGAGCGGGTCGTGACGTACGAAGAGCAGATCATGTCCGACGTACTCCCAGCCAGCATCGTCATCGCCGGTGCCGGCGCGATCGGGGTCGAGTTCGCCTACATACTCAGCAATTACGGCGTCGAGGTGACGGTCGTGGAGTTCCTGGACCGGGTGGTACCGATGGAGGACGAGGAGGTCTCCAAGGAGCTGAGCCGCCGGTTCACGAAGGCGGGCATCAAGGTACTGACCGGAACCCGGGTCGACGGCATCGACGAGTCCGGCGACGTCGTCAGGGTGACGGTTACCAAGGGGGAGTCTCAGCAGGTGCTCGAGGCCGAGAAGGTGATGCAGGCGATCGGCTTCGCGCCGCGCGTCGAGGGCTACGGGCTGGACAAGACCGGGGTGGCACTGACCGATCGCGGGGCGATCGAGATCGACGGCTTTATGCGTACGAACATCGCCAACATCTACGCGATCGGTGACGTGACGGCGAAGCTGATGCTCGCGCACGCGGCCGAGTCGATGGGGATCATCGCCGCCGAGACGATTGCAGGCGCTGAGACGATGGAGCTGGACTACGTCATGATCCCGCGGGCGACCTTCTGCCAGCCGCAGGTCGCCAGTTTCGGCTACACCGAGGCTCAAGCGCGCGAGCACGGGTACGACGTGCGGGTCGTGAAGTTCCCGTTCACCGCGAACGGCAAGGCGCAGGGCCTGGGTGAACCGGTCGGTTTCGTGAAGATCCTCAGTGACGCAACGCACGGCGAGCTGCTCGGCGCCCACCTGATCGGTCCCGACGTGACCGAGCTGCTACCGGAGCTCACGCTGGCCCAGCAGTGGGACCTCACCACCAAGGAAGTCGCCCGCAACGTGCACGCCCACCCCACGCTGAGCGAGGCGGTCAAGGAGGCGGTTCACGGTCTCGAAGGACACATGATCAACTTGTGAGACATGCTCGTTGCTCTGTCTCGCAGGTGTCGAGTATGCGCAGGGCCACACTGACTGCTACGGCTGCCAGATCATGGCGAATGGGCAGCGGTATGCGAGATCACAACTTTACGTAGACGAGGACACGCGTATCCGATGCTCGGCGCTGTGACTCTGGGCAGCATCGAGAGTCACGACATCGACAGCTCATCCGCAGCCTCAACATGCTTGCCGCTGTCTGTCGGCGCGCGAGATTCTCGGTCATGCCTCATGGGTATTCGCCTACGGCATTCGACGCAAGCGAATTGTTGAGAATCCGTGTGCTGATGCGAAGCGGCCAAAGCCAGCAGTGCGGCTTATACCGTCCTGGGAAGGCGACAAAGTGGCAGCGGTGTTGGCAAAGATGCCTGAGCAGTGG
>JBKPNJ010000155.1:0-5712 GCA_046732575.1 Actinomycetota bacterium | reverse complement strand
CTCGGTGAAGGGTCGCAGCGTGATCCGTTCGCCCCGGATCACCGGAACGGGGTCCCAGGGGGTGCTCGGGGTCCTGGGCTCGTCGGCGAGCAGTGACGCTGCCCATCCGTCGTGCAGCGTGCCCCGCTGCGGCAGCCACGCCCGGATCTCACCGTGAAAGGTGAAGCCCAGGGACCACGCCACCCGGCGCGAGGGCCAGTTCCCCACATTCGCCCGCCAGTGCACGGCAGTGAGCCCGCAGCGCTGGAAACCCCAGTCGAGCATCGCGTCGCACGCCCGCTTCGCGATCCCCTTTCCCCGGGCCCATGGATGGAGGCCGAACGCGATCTCCGCCGACCCCGCACCCTGCGGACGCAGCTCGACGGTGCCGGCGAACCGCGGCCGTCCCTGCGCGTCCACCGCCTCGACGGCGAACGCCGAACCGGTGCCGTCAGTCCAACCGGCCGGCACCCGGCCGGTGACGAACCGGCGGGCGTCGTCCATGGTGTACGGCACGGGCACGGTGGTCCAGCGCTGGCTGACGGGATCCGTGCACTGCTCGAGGACACCAGTGATGTCCGCGGACGTGTGGGCGCGCAACGTGACCACGCCGTCGGTCAGCCGCGGCACATCCGAGGGGAACTCCATCGGCCAACCCTTCCGGGTCGCAACGTCGCGAGCAAGCCGATAACGGCAGCGAAGCCGCTCACCGGGTCACAGCCGGCCGGCACCCCGTGCCGGCTGGACGGCGTACGTGGTCGGGCGGCCGAACCCGTGGCGGGAGAAGGCCTCGCCGACCCGGTCAGTGATCCGCTCCGCGGCCTCGAGGTCGGTCAACGCGATCGCCGAGCCACCGAACCCCCCGCCGGTCAGTCGCGCCCCGAGCGCGCCGGCCTCCAGCGCTGTGTCCACGACGACGTCCAGCTCGTCGGTGCTGACATCGAAGTCGTCTCGCAGCGAGGCGTGAGAGGCACTGAGGGCCGCCCCGATGCGGCGCGCCCCGCCGTCGCGCAACAGTCCGACGACCTGCAGCACCCGGGCGTTCTCGGTGACCACGTGACGTGCGCGACGCCGCAGCAGCGGGTCGTGTATCCGCTCCAGATCGTCCACCGACGCATCCCGCAACGCGCGGACGCCCAGCGCCGCGGCGGCGGCCTCACACTCCCGCCGGCGGCTCGCGTACCCGCCGTCGACGAGCTGGTGGGCGGCTGCGGTGTCGATGACGAGTAGGCACAGTCGCGCGGCATCGAGATCCAGTGGCACCTGCTCGACCGAGAGGCTCCGGGTGTCGATGAGCATCAGGTGCCCCGCCTGGCCGTGCATCGACGCCATCTGGTCCATGACGCCACTGGGCATGCCGACGTAGTCGTTCTCGGCCCGTTGGGCGATCCTGGCCAGCGTCGTGCGGTCAAGGTCGAGCCCGGCAAGGTCGGCCAGGGCCACCGCAACCGCGCATTCCAGCGACGCCGAGGACGACAGGCCGGCCCCGAGCGGCACGTCACCGTCAACATCCAGGTCGACGCCGGAGACCCGGTGACCCTGCTCTCTCATCGCCCACACCACGCCGGCGACATACGCTGCCCAGCCGCCGACCTCTCGCGGACGGGTGTCGAGTCCGAAACGCGCCTCGTCACCGGACTGCCGGGACCTGACCGTGACGACCTGGTCGGACCGGGGGCCGGCGGCCACCCTGGTACGGCGGTCGATCGCCAGGGGCAGGACGAACCCGTCGTTGTAGTCGGTGTGCTCGCCGATGAGGTTTACCCTCCCTGGAGCGGCCCAGCCCCAGTCAGCCGGGTCGGCGCTCATCGCAGTCCCGTTCCGGGATTGTCGTAACCATCGGTAGCCGTTCCTGTCGCAGTGATGCCCACCTCGGATGCCTGCAGATCTCACGCGGACCTGACCGCGCGTTCACCGGTCCACTACGCTCGACGCAATGGACGGTCGTCGAAGAGCCAGGTGCCGACACCCTAGGCCGGAGGGGGCCCTGCGGTGAGCGGCACGTTGCTGTACATCGCTCTTGTCGTCCTGTTCGTGATCATCGGCGGTGTCTTCGCCGGAGCCGAACTGGCCCTTGTGTCGCTGCGCGAGAGCCAGGCCAAACGACTCGCCGAACGCGGTCGACGAGGCGAGATCGTCGCCCGGCTCAATCAGGATCCCAACCGCTTCCTCGCCGCCGTCCAGGTGGGAGTCACGCTAGCGGGATTCATGTCGGCGGCCTTCGGTGGGGCGGAGCTGTCCGACGAGCTGGCCCCGACGCTCGAGGGCTGGGGACTGCCCGCGGGGGCCTCGAAGATCATCGCGCTCGTGCTGATCACCTTGCTGATCTCGTACCTGTCGCTGGTGCTCGGAGAGCTGGCCCCGAAGCGGCTCGCGCTGCAACGGGCCGAGACGATCTCCCTCGCCGTCGGTCCGTCCGTCGACCGGCTGGCCCGCGTCTCCCGTCCCGTGATCTGGCTGCTCTCGATCTCGACCAACCTCGTGGTCCGCCTGCTGGGCGGGGACCCGTCGGCCAAGCGGGAGATGATCAGCGAGGAGGAGCTGCGGCAGATGGTCTCCGGGCACGAGGCCCTCGGCGAGGAGGAGCGCCGGATCGTCGAGGACGTGTTCGAGGCCGGCGACCGGCAGATCCGCGAGGTGATGATCCCTCGCACCGAGGTGGACTTCATCGACGCGTCCACTCCGGTCTCTCTCGCCGTCACGATGGCGCTGGAGCAGCCGCACTCGCGCTACCCGGTCATCCGCGGATCCGCGGACGACGTCGTCGGGTTCGTGCACGTGCGCGACCTCATCTCACCCGACGTCTCGGGCCGGTCCATGCGTACCGGTGAGCTCGCGCGCAACGTGCTCATGCTCCCCGGCACCCGCCAGCTGCTGGCCGCGCTCGCCGACATGCGCCGGGACGGGACCCACCTGGCGATAGTGGTCGATGAGTACGGCGGCACCGACGGGATCGTGACGATGGAGGACCTGGTCGAGGAGCTGGTGGGCGATATCCGCGACGAGTACGACGTGGAGCCGGCGGAGACGATCCGGCACGCCGGAGACGTCGTCGAGGTCGACGGGCTGCTCAACCTGGACGACTTCGACGACGAGACCGGCATCACCCTGCCGGACGGTCCGTACGAGACGGTCGCCGGCTACATCGTCGCCCAGCTCGGGCACGTGCCAGGAGTGGGCGAGACCGTTCCCTTCGACGGCCACGAGCTTGTCGTGACCGCTGTCGACGGTCGCCGGATCGCTCGGGTGCGGGTGAGCCGGTCGGCACCGTCGGTCCCGGATCTCGATCCCGCAACCGGACGGGAGGCAGCCGACCAGGCGAACCGGTGATGCGGGCGCCGGCGTCAGCCGCCCGCTGGCAGAATGGACGTCCATGTCGCCAGCCGCAGCCGATGACGCACGTCCACGCGTCCTTTCCGGTATCCAGCCGACGGCGGACTCGTTCCATCTCGGCAACTACCTCGGCGCTGTGCAGCAGTGGGTGGCGCTGCAGGATGAGCACGACGCGTTCTACTGCATCGTCGACCTGCACGCGATCACGGTGGAGCACACGCCCGCACAGCTCCACGAGCGAACACTGCTCGCCGCCGCGCAGCTGATCGCGGCGGGGATCGACCCGGCGCGCAGCTGCTTGTTCGTGCAGTCCCACGTCCCCGAGCACGCCCAGCTCGCCTGGGTGCTGGGCTGCATCACCGGCTACGGCGAGGCGGCGAGGATGACGCAGTTCAAGGACAAGGCCGCCAGGGGCGGGGCTGATCGCACCAGCGTCGGGCTGTTCACCTATCCGGTGCTGCAGGCCGCGGACATCCTGCTCTACCAGGCGCATCGAGTGCCGGTCGGTGAGGATCAGCGGCAGCACCTCGAACTGACCCGTGACCTCGCGGTCCGGTTCAACCACCGCTTCGGGCCGACGTTCCGCGTTCCTGAGCCGTACATCGTCAAGCAGACGGCCAAGATCGTCGATCTGCAGGATCCGACGGCGAAGATGAGCAAGACGGGATCTGCGCCGGCGGGAATCGTGAACCTGCTCGACGACCCGCCGGCGACGGCCAAGAAGATCCGCTCGGCGGTCACCGACTCCGGCCGGGAGGTGCGCTTCGACGAGGCGGAGAAGCCTGGGGTGTCGAACCTGCTGACGATCCAGGCCGCGCTGACCGGCCGCTCGATCGAGGACGTGGAGGCGGCGTACGACGGGCGGGGCTACGGCGATCTGAAGAGGGAGGTCGCCGGCACCGTGACGGAGTTCGTCGCGCCCTTCCGAGCCCGCACCTCCGAGCTCCTCGACGACCGCGCCCAGCTCGGCGCAATCCTGGCGAAGGGTGCGGCACGGGCGCGCAGCGTGTCCGCGGAGACGCTGCGTCAGGTGTATGAGCGGGTGGGCTTTGTCCTACCAGGCTAGGGTTCGCTGGTGACAACCATCGGCGTTGCCATCGCGGTACCGGAGCCGTGCGGCAGCGAGTTGCAAGGTCACCGTGCGTCCTTCGGAGATCCGTTGGCCGAGGTCATCCCCACCCATCTGACCTTGCTGCCCCCGACCGAGGTCGATCCCCGCCAGCTGGGCGCGATCGACGACCACCTGGCGCTCGTGGCTGCCAGGCATCAGGCGTTCTTCCTGCGGATGCGCGGGACGGCGACGTTCCGCCCGGTCTCACCTGTGGTGTTCGTGGCCCTCGCCGAGGGCATCTCGTCGTGCGAGATGCTCGCCCAGGACATCCGCTGCGGGCCGCTCGAGCGGGAGCTGGCGTACCCCTACCACCCCCACGTGACCGTCGCCCATCATCTCGACGACGAGGCGCTCGACACTGCGTACGAGACGCTCGCGAGTTACGAGTGTGAGTTCTGCGTCGCGTCGTTCTCGATCTACATGCACGGCTCTGACAACCGCTGGCGCCCCCACCAGGACTTCAAGCTCGTTCCCTCCGGCGACGACTCCAGATGAGAGGGGCGCGTCGGCGCGTCGGGAAGCGGGAGTGGTGACTGCGCGCCAGGAGCCGCAGCCAGGGCTCAAGCAGCGTCTGAGTACGCGGGCGGCCGAGCTGCGGGCCGCGCATCCGGTGCTCGGCCACCTGGCCTCGACGGTGCAGCACTACAGCAAGGTGCAGGGGAACGTCCTCGCCGGGGCGGTCACCTACTTCGGCTTCCTCTCCTTCTTCCCGATCCTTGCGCTCGGGTTCGCCGCCGTCGGCTATATCTCGGGCGTCTACCCGGACGCGCGCGACAACCTGACGACAGCGATCCAGGAGATCTTCCCCGGCATCGTCAGCGAGCAGCCCGCTCCCGGCAAGATCAGCCTGAGCCAGATCGAGGATGCCAAGACGACGGCAGGACTGGTCGGGCTCCTCGGACTGCTCTACTCAGGCCTCGGCTGGCTTTCGGCCATGCGCGAGGCGCTGCAGAACGTGTTCGAGGTGCCGAGGGACGAGAAGCGCAGCTTACTGGCCGGGAAGTCGTTCGACCTTGTCGTGCTGGGCATCATCGGGCTCGTGCTGATCGTGACTGTCGCCATCTCCGGTGTCGTAGGCGGGCTGGCCGACACCATCCTGGACGCGGTGGGGCTCGGCAGCGGGCTCGCAGGTGAGACAGTGTTGTGGCTCATCGCGTCGCTGCTCGGGGTGATCGCCAGCACCACCTTGTTGTTCATGATGTTCAAGCTGCTGCCACGGCCGGACCTGCCCCGAAAGGCCATGTGGGGTGGTGCTCTCGTCGCCGCGGTCGGATTCGAGCTGCTCAAGC
>JBKPNJ010000154.1:0-11380 GCA_046732575.1 Actinomycetota bacterium | reverse complement strand
CATCCAGCAGTTCGGCGTGCTCATGCACTCCGAATCCGGGACCGGCACGCGGGCGCTGCTCAACCGGTTCGTGGCGGTCAACGGCGCGACGTCAGCGATGCACGCCGACTTCGACAGCTACAGCGCGTCAAACACGCTAGCTGAGCTGTATCGCGCGCAGGCGCGCCAGGCGCGGATCGAGCAGCACAAGGCCGCCGTCCGGGCCGCGGTCCTGAAGAAGCGCGCCCAGGCCGCGGTCGACGCCCAGCAGGCTGCCGTCTCCTCGATCGCGCGGCAGCGCGACGAGCTCATCCACGAGCTGGCCAAGCAGCAGCACCTGTCGGTCGCGCTGGTCGCCCAACGACAGCGGGCGTTGGAGCGGATCCGCCGACAGCGTGCCGCCGCCGCCGCTCAGGCAGCCGCCGAAGCAGCCGCAGCCGCAGCCGCCGCCGCAGCCGCAGCCGCAGCCAACGCCGAGCCGGCGACGCAACCGAGCGGTACCTCGAGCAGCACTCCCGTCCCCGCCACCAGCGGCGACGCGCAGATCGCTGTCAACTTCGCCTATGCCCAGCTCGGGGAGCCCTACGTCTGGGCGGCCGCCGGACCCGACTCCTGGGACTGCTCGGGCCTGACGATGGGCGCCTGGGCCGCGGCCGGCGTCTACCTGCCGCACTACTCGGTCGCCCAGTACGCCGCGACCATGCCGATCACCGCCGGCGAGCTCAGGCCCGGTGACCTGGTCTTCTGGGCCTCAGATCCCAGCAATCCCGGAACAATCTTCCACGTCGGCCTCTACATCGGCGGCGGCAACATGATCGCCGCACCGCACACCGGATCCACGGTGCGGATAGAGAGCATCTGGTACTGGGAGACGCCGAGCTTCTTCGGCCGCCCCTGAGTCGAGCGGCTGACCCCCGGAGCCAGGCAGGCTTCGCTGGCTGGGCTCAGGTCGCCTCTGCCTGGCGGCTGGCCTCGAGGTCACGCAGCCGCTGGTACGACGCCTCGATCTCCCGCTCCGCCTCGACACGTCCCGCCCAGGTGGCCCCTTCGACGGACTTGCCGGGCTCGAGATCCTTGTAGACGGCGAAGAAGTGCTGTATCTCCAGCCGGTCGAACTCGGCCATGTGGTGGATGTCGCGCAGGTGCTCCAACCGAGGGTCGGTCGCGGGGACACACAGGACCTTGTCGTCGGGGCCCTTCTCGTCCGACATGCGGAACATGCCGATCGCCCGGCACAGGATCAGGCAACCGGGGAACGTCGGCTCCTGAAGCAGCACCAGCGCGTCGAGAGGGTCGTCGTCCTGGCCGAGGGTGTTCTCGATGAACCCGTAGTCGGCCGGGTACTGCGTTGAGGTGAAAAGGGTGCGGTCGAGCCGGATGCGGCCGCTGCTGTGGTCGATCTCGTACTTGTTGCGCTGACCCTTGGGGATCTCGATGAAGACGTCGAAGTTCACCAGGCCGCCCTTCGCCGAACCGTTGATGCGGTTAGTGTCCCGTACGACGATTCAGCACGCCGAGCGACGGGGAGACACGTGTCGGCACGACAGCGCGGCTCCTGGACCCGGTTGAGCGCGGGACGGGCCGGGGTTGTCGCGGCGGCGCTCGTCCTCGCTGGCGGAGGCTTCGGGCTCGGTGCATACGGGCTTGGCCGGCTGCAGCAGCCTGCCGCCGCCGGTGGTGTGCAGCTGCCGCCGGTCGTCAGGCCCGCTCCGGTCCTCCAGCCGATCCGGGCGGGGACGCCGCTCGACCGGGCCCGGCTGGAGAGCCGGTTGGCCCGGGTCGTACGGACCCGGGCCCTCGGCCGCCACGTCGGCGTCGTGGTCGACGACCTGCGCAGCGGCAGGACGCTGTACGGCCACGGCGCGCGGGACGTGTACACACCGGCGTCGACGATGAAGCTCCTCACCGCCACCGCAGCCCTCGAGGTGCTGGGGCCCGGCCACAGGTTCACCACCAGGACCGTCCTCGCCGGACATACCGTGTTCGTCGTCGGCGGCGGCGATCCACTGCTCGCCCGGCGCGGCCCCGGCGCGGAGGAGGCGGACCAGACCTATCCGTCCCCGGCCACCCTGACAGAGCTCGCCCGGGACACAGTCCGGGCGCTCCGCCAGCGCGGCTTGACCAGTGTCGTGGTCGCGGCGGACGCGAGCCTCTTCACCGGACCCTCGATCAGCCCCGCCTGGGAACCCGCGTACGTGCCCACCGGGGTCGTCAGCCCGATCGAGGCTCTCTGGGCAGACGAGGGCAGGGTGCAGGCGGGCTTCGCCAGCCGTTCGCCCGATCCGGTCGCGGCCGCGGCCGACGCGTTCGCCGACGGCCTGCGCCGGCACGGCATCAACGTCCGGGCGGACTCTGCCCAGCGGGCCGCCCCACCGGGCGCGCGTGCCCTGGCGCAGGTGGACTCCGCCCCGCTCGCCCGGATCGTCCAGCATGTTCTCGAGCTGAGCGACAACGAGGGCGCCGAGGTCCTGCTGCGCCAGACGGCGATCGGGGCGGGGCTCCCGGCGTCGTTCGCCGGAGGTGTCAGAGCAGTCCGGCAGACCCTGACGGGGCTCGGCATCGACATGGACCAGGCAACCACCCACGACGGCAGCGGGCTCTCCAGGGACGACTCGCTGCGGCCCTCGACGCTGACACAGGTGCTGGAGACCGCGGCCGACCCGGATCATCCGGAGCTGCGCACCGTGGTCGCCGGGCTTCCGGTGGCCGGGTTCACCGGCACGCTGTCATACCGGTTCGTCGACGCAGGCACCTCGGCGGCCCTCGGTCTGGTGCGCGCCAAGACCGGGACCCTGACCGGCGTGACGGCCTATGCGGGCGTCGTCGAGTCGCGCGACGGTGACCTGCTGGCGTTCGTGGCCGACGCCGATCGGGTGCGTCCCGTCGACACGCTGATGGCGCGCACCGCCCTGGACCGGATAGCCAGCGCCCTTGCCGCGTGTGGCTGCTAGCCGGTTGGTGCGACCACGTACGGTGGGCGGATGAGCGCAGCACACGCCGGCACCACGGCGGCGGAGATGGTGGACTGGGAGCTCGCGATCGCGACGGCAAGGCGGATGATGCGTCCCGGGCCGGAAGTCTCGCGCGAGGAGGCGCAACGCGTCGTCGACGAGCTGCGGACCGGGGCGGCGGCCTCCACCGCTCACGTGCGCGACTACACCGGGCTCACCGCCGCGAGCGCCAGCGCGCCCGTGGTCATCGTCGACCGGCCGGGATGGGTCCAGGCCAACGCCGACGGCCTGCGGAACGTGCTGCGGCCCCTGGTGGACAGGCTGCGCGAGAAGCGCCCGGAGCAGCACGCACTGGTCAGCGCGATCGGCTCCCGGGTCACCGGAGTCGAAGCGGGCACGCTGCTGGCCTTCCTCTCGGGCAAGGTTCTCGGCCAGTTCGACCCGTTCTGGGCCGGTCCGTCCGGCGGCGACACCTCCACGGTGGGGCGGATGCTGCTCGTGGCACCCAATGTCGTCCAGGTCGAACGTGACCTGAAGGTCGACCCGAGCGACTTCCGGCTCTGGGTCTGCCTGCACGAGGAGACCCACCGGGTCCAGTTCACCGCCGTGCCATGGATGCGCGACCACATGCGATCGGAGATCGCTGCCCTGCTGGAGGCCACACCGGTCGACCCCGCGACGATCGCGGCGATGCTGCGCGACGGTTTCGACCGGGTCAGCAGGTCGATGCGTGGCGAGGGCGGAGGCTCCCTGCTCGACCTGATCCAGACGCAGGAGCAGAAGGTCGTACTGGACCGGCTCACCGCTGTGATGTCCCTGCTCGAGGGGCATGCGGACGTGGTGATGGACGGCGTGGGTCCGTCGGTGATCCCGAGCGTGGCGGTGATCCGAGACCGTTTCACCGAGCGGCGCAAGAGCGGGAGCCCGATCGACCAGATGCTGAGGCGCTTGATCGGGCTGGACGCCAAGCTGCGGCAGTACCGCGACGGCGCTGCCTTCGTCCGGGCCGTCCTGAACAAGGTGGACATGGACGGCTTCAACGCCGTCTGGACCTCGCCCAACACGTTGCCGACCGCGGCCGAGATCTCCGATCCGGGAGCCTGGGTCCGGCGCGTCCACGGCTGAGCAGGCCCGATGCGTCCCCGCCTCGACCCGGTCGTGGCGGACCTGCGCCGCCGGGTACGGGACACGCTGCGCGACCTGCTCCCCGATGACCTTGTGCTGGTCGCCTGCTCCGGAGGACCCGACTCCCTCGCGCTTGTGGCTGTGACCGCGTTCGAGGCCGCCGCAGCCGACCTGCGCTGTGGTGCTGTTGTCGTCGACCACGACCTGCAGCAGGGCTCCGCCGCCGTCTGCCAAGCGGTGGCCGCGACGGTGCGCGGGCTGGGTCTGCACCCGGTCGAGGTCGTCCGCGTTGATGCGCGGGCCGCGCCGGGTGGCCCGGAGGGCGCCGCGCGACACGCGCGGTACGCCGCTCTCGGCGCGACCGCGGCCCGCCTGCAGTCACCGGTCGTACTGCTCGGGCACACGCTCGACGACCAGGCCGAGACGGTCCTGCTCGGACTCGCACGCGGGTCCGGCGCGCGCTCGCTGGCAGGAATGCGTCCGGCGCAGGGGATCTATCGGCGACCGTTCCTCGGCGTGGCGCGGCGGGCGACCGACACGGCCTGCCGGCGGCTCGGGCTCAAGCCGTGGCACGACCCGCACAACGACGACCTCGGCTACCAGCGGGTACGGGTGCGCCGCGCCGTGCTGCCGGTGCTGGAGTCCGAGCTGGGGCCCGGCATCGCCGCGGCGCTTTCCCGGACGGCGGACCTGCTGGCCGCGGACGCCGACGCCCTCGACGCGCTGGCGGCGGAGGCGTTTGCCGGCTGCAGCCGGGCCGGCGGACTCGACGTCGACGGGCTTTCCGCGCTCCCCGGCGCCCAACGAAGCAGGGTGCTGCGGCAGGCAGCGCTGGCCGCGGGTTGCCCCGCCGGCGACCTGAGCGCCGGGCACATCACCGCGCTCGAGCACCTGCTCGCCGACCGGCGCGGCCGCCGGGCCGACCTGCCCGGACGTGTGCAGGCCCGGCGGCAACGGGACAGCATCGTGTTCGCCGCTGACCCTGTGGCAGGCTGATGGTCCAACTCACGTGAGAGTCCGGGAGCACTGCGTGGACGAATCACACGTCGGCAAGGACATCTCGGCCACGTTGATCACCGAGGCCGACATCCAGAACCGGCTCGCCGCGCTCGCCGTCGAGATCGAGAATGACTACGAGGGCCGCGACCTGCTCCTCGTCGGTGTGCTCAAGGGCGCGGTGATGATGATGGCCGATCTCGCCCGGGCGCTCGACCGGCACCTCGAGATGGACTGGATGGCGATCTCCTCCTACGGCGCGGGGACCACCTCCTCCGGCGTCGTGCGCATCCTGAAGGATCTCGACACCGACCTGTCCGGCCGTCACGTCCTCGTCGTCGAGGACATCATCGACACCGGCCTGACGCTGTCGTGGCTGGTCGCCAACCTCGAGTCGCGGGGCCCGGCGTCGGTCGAGATCTGCGCGCTCCTGCGCAAGCCGGAGGCGGAGCAGATGAGCGTTTCCGTGCGTTATGTCGGGTTCGACATCCCCGACGAGTTCGTCGTGGGCTACGGTCTTGACTACGCCGAGCGCTACCGCAACCTGCGATCGGTGGGCACGCTGGCGCCGCACGTGTACTCCTGATGCCGGGTTTTCGGCGCTGGAGACGGAGGATTTGCCTCGCCTGAGACACTATGAGTGAGGGAATCGGGTTCGAGTACGCCCGGACGTCGAATCGTCGACCCCTGACGGTCGATCTTATTCTGTAGGAGGGACGGAGCGTCGCTCCGATCATGGACGTCAAGCGCATCTTCCGCAGCCCCTGGCTCTGGATCAGCCTGGGTGTCGTCGGCGTGCTGTTCGTGCTCCAGTTGCTGTCCTCCAACAGCGGATACAAGGACGTCGACACGTCCGCGATGATCGGCTACATCGACAACGGCCAGGTCAAGTCCGCCACGTTCGTCGAACCAGACCAGGAGCTCCAGGTCACGCTCGCCAACGGCGACAAGGTCAGCAGCCAGCTGCTCATAGACCAGCAGTACCCGGTGCTGCGCCACCTCCAGAGGGAGGAGGCCAAGGGTCAGCTCACCTATGACGTCGAGGTGCCGACTCCGAGCTGGCTCGGCTCGCTGCTCTCCAGCGTCCTGCCGTTCCTGCTCATCATCGTGTTCTTCCTGATCCTGATGAACAGCGTCCAGGGCGGCGGCTCCAAGGTCATGAGCTTCGCGAAGTCCAAGGCGCGGCTGATCACCAAGGACACGCCCAAGACGACCTTCGACGACGTGGCCGGCTGCCAGGAGGCGATCGAGGAGCTCGGCGAGATCAAGGAGTTCCTCCAGGAGCCGGCGAAGTTCCAAGCCGTGGGCGCCAAGATTCCGAAGGGCGTGCTGCTGTACGGGCCTCCCGGCACCGGGAAGACCCTGCTCGCCCGGGCGGTGGCCGGCGAGGCAGGCGTCCCGTTCTACTCGATCTCCGGCTCGGACTTCGTCGAGATGTTCGTGGGCGTCGGCGCGTCCCGGGTCCGCGACCTGTTCGAGCAGGCGAAGGAGAACGCTCCCGCGATCGTGTTCATCGACGAGATCGACGCGGTGGGACGACACCGCGGTGCCGGCCTCGGCGGCGGGCACGACGAGCGCGAACAGACCCTGAACCAGCTGCTGGTCGAGATGGACGGGTTCGACGTGCGTGGCGGGGTCATCCTGATCGCCGCGACCAACCGGCCCGACGTCCTCGACCCGGCGCTGCTGCGTCCCGGCCGGTTCGACCGGCAGATCTCCGTCGAGGCGCCGGATCTGGACGGGCGGCACAAGATCCTGCTCGTGCACTCTCGCGGCAAGCCGATGGCGCCGGACGTCGACCTGGTCGGCGTCGCACGCCGCACGCCCGGCTTCACCGGCGCCGACCTGGCCAACGTGCTCAACGAGGCGGCGCTCCTCACCGCCCGCGAGGGCCGGAAGATGATCGACGACCACTCGCTCGACGAGGCGATCGACCGGGTCATCGCCGGCCCGCAGAAGCGCACGCGGCTGATGCGGGACAAGGAGAAGAAGATCACCGCCTACCACGAGGGGGGACACGCCCTCGTGGCCGCCGCGCTGCCCAACAGCGATCCGGTGCACAAGGTCACGATCCTGCCGCGCGGCCGCGCGCTCGGGTACACGATGGTGCTGCCGGACGAGGACAAGTACTCGACGACCCGCAACGAGATGCTGGACAAGCTCGCGTACCTGATGGGTGGCCGGGCGGCCGAGGAGCTCGTCTTCCACGACCCGACGACAGGCGCCGCCAACGACATCGAGAAGGCGACCAGCCTGGCTCGCGCGATGGTGACGAAGTACGGGATGACGGAGCGGCTGGGCGCGATCAAGTTCGGCGAGGACAACGGGGAGCCGTTCCTGGGCCGAGACATCGGACACACCCGCAACTACTCCGAGGAGATCGCCGCAGCGGTCGACGAGGAGGTGGCGGTGCTCATCTCGGCCGCGCACCAGGAGGCGTTCGACATCCTCGTCGACAACCGCCACGTGCTCGACCACCTGGTGCTCGAGCTGCTGGAGAAGGAGACGCTGGACAAGGCGCAGATCGCCGAGGTGTTCGCGCCGATGCATCGCCGACCGGCACGTCCGGCGTGGACCGGGTCCTCGACCCGCGTCCCGTCTCAGATCCCGCCGGTCAAGGCACCCGACGGCGTGTCGTCGAACGGGTCCACTCCTGAGGGCGGCCTCATCGTCGCACCGGGTCCGCAAGGCGAGGGAGATGTGCACCAGGCTCGCGACAGCCAGCCTCCGACGCCTCCCGGGGTCTGAGCCCGATGCCGCGGCGCTCGGTCGACCCGATCAGCCTGGAGTCCGACCGGACGATCGCGCCGTTCGACGAGAAGCGCGCCGCGTCGGCCGTGCGTGAGCTGCTGATCGCGATCGGCGAGGACCCCGAGCGGGAGGGCCTGCAGGAGACCCCGCGACGCGTCGCCGGCGCGTTCGCGGAGATGACTGTCGGGCTGCGGATGGGCGCCGAGGACGTGCTCACCACGACGTTCGACCTCGGCCACGACGAGATGGTGCTGGTCAAGGACATCGAGGTGCTGTCGATCTGTGAGCACCACCTGGTGCCGTTCACCGGCGTCGCGCACGTCGGCTACATCCCCAGCGCCGACGGCCGGATCACCGGCCTGTCCAAGCTGGCCAGGCTGGTCGACGTCTTCGCCCGGCGGCTTCAGGTGCAGGAACGGCTGACGACCCAGGTCGCCGACTCGCTGGTGCGCCTCCTGCATCCGCGGGGTGTCATCGTGGTGATCGAGTGCGAGCACCTGTGCATGACGATGCGGGGTGTCCGCAAGGGCGGCTCCAAGACCGTCACCAGCGCGGTCCGGGGGCAGCTGCGCGAGCCGGCCACCCGGGCCGAGGCGATGAGCCTCATCCTGCGCTGATGGCTGTGGAATGACGATACGACCGAGCCGGTACGTCGCCGGGCTGCCGAGACCCGACCGGCCGCTGGTGATGGGCGTCGTCAACGTGACCCCGGACTCCTTCTCCGATGGCGGCTCCTGGTTCGAGCCCGCCAAGGCCGTCGCGCACGGTCTGGACCTGCTGGCCGAGGGGGCCGATCTCCTCGATGTCGGCGGTGAGTCGACGCGTCCGGGCGCCGAGCGTCCCCCGCTGGAGGAGGAGCTGCGCCGGGTGATACCGGTCGTCCGGGAGCTGTGCGGTGCGGGCGCGCTGGTGTCTGTCGACACCATGCGCGCGGAGGTCGCAGAGCAGGCGGTGGCCGCGGGTGCGGTCGTCATCAACGACGTGTCCGGCGGGCTGGCGGACGACGCCATGCTCGCGCTGGCCGCCGACGCGGGCGTCGCGTACATCTGCATGCACTGGCGAGGGCACTCCACGGTGATGGAGCAGCGGACGGCCTACGACGACGTGGTCGCCGATGTCGTCGCCGAGCTCCGTCCCAGGGTCGAGGCGGCCAGGGCCGCCGGGATCGTCGAGGACCGGCTGATCCTCGACCCGGGTCTCGGCTTCGCCAAGGACGGCGAGCACAACTGGAAGCTGCTCAACAACCTCGACGCCCTGGAGGCGCTCGGCTGCCCGCTGCTGGTCGCCGCTTCCCGCAAACGGTTCCTCGGCTCGCTGCTCGCCGATCCAGTCTCCGGCGAGCCTCGTGCCCCGGAGGGACGAGACGTCGCCACCGCGGCGATCTCGGTGTTCGCGTACCTGCGTGGGGTCTGGTGCATCCGGGTGCACGATGTCCGCCCGACCATCGATGCCCTCGCGGTGGCGGCGATGATGACGGACCACGCCCGTTGACCGACGGCCGCGAGGCTGACGTGCTCGGCGCCAACGCCGCCTTCTACGCCGCCTTCGAGTCCGGCGATCTCGACGGGATGCGGGCGGTGTGGGACGACGGTGACGATGTGATCTGCATCCACCCCGGCTGGAGCCCGGTGCGCGGCGCCGGCGCGCTGCACCGCTCGTGGGCGGTGGTGATGGCGAACACGCCGTACATCCAGTTCATCCTCACCGACGTGGCCGTCAGTGTCCGCGGCGCCGTCGCCGCGGTGACCTGCAGCGAGAACGTCCTCGCCGCCGGCGACCAGACCCCGGCCGAGGCGTTCGCCGGTGGGAAGGCGGTCGCGACCAACGTGTTCCGGCTGACGGAGCAGGGCTGGCGATTGTGGATCCACCACGCCTCACCGGTACTGTCACCGGTGGACGGACCGGCACCGGAAGGCTGATCAGATGACCGACGGGCAGGGGTCGACCGACCGTCTCACAGTCCGGGGGATCCGCGGCTTCGGCCGCCACGGGGTGTACGAATCGGAGCGGCGCGAGGGTCAGGAGTTCGTCGTCGACGTGATGCTCGGGGTCGACACCCGGGCCGCGTCCAGGGCGGACGACCTGACCCGAACCGTCCACTACGGGGTGGTCGCGGAGCGGGTGAAGACCGCCGTCGAGTCCGACCCCGTCGACCTCATCGAGACGCTCGCGCAGCGGATCGCCGACCTGTGCCTGGGCGAGCAGCTGGTGCAATGGGTCGAGGTCACCGTGCACAAGCCTGACGCACCGATCGACGTGACGTTCGAAGACGTCGCCCTCACCATCCACCGGAGCAGAGTGTGACTGAGAGTCCCAACCCGCACATGGTCGACACCGACACTCTGAGCGGGATGCGTCCGATCCGCCGTGTGGTCCTGTCGCTGGGCAGCAACCTCGGCGATCGGTTCACCAGCCTGCAGGGCGCGCTGAGCTCTCTGGCGGACACGCCGGACATCTTCATGGTCGCGGTCTCCCCGGTCTACGAGAGCGCCCCGGTCGACGCTCCGCCCCGCTCCCCTGACTTCCTCAACGCGATCGTGGTGGCGGACACGACGCTGTCTGCCAGCACGCTGCTGGACCGGGCGCAGGCGATCGAGGACGCGTTCGGGAGGGAGCGCGGCGGTGAGCTCAACGCACCGCGCACCCTCGACGTCGACCTGATCGTGCTCGGTGACCGGGTGAGTGATACCGAGGAGCTGGTGCTGCCGCATCCGCGGGCCGGCGAGCGGGCCTTCGTGCTGCGTCCCTGGCTCGACGTTGATCCCGACGCCGAGATCCCGGGGGCCGGCCGGGTCGAGGAGCTCCTGGCGAAGCTGGACGGGGGCTCCGTCCGCCTGCGGGCCGATCTCGAGCTCGACCTGCAGTGAGCGAAGAACCGGGTCGCGTCCACACGACGCGTCCTGGGACGCTGGCCGGGCTCACCGCCGGCGGGGTCGTGATCGGCTGGTTCCTCGTGCCGTTCTTCCAGCGTGTCAACACGACGGTTCCCGAGGTCCGATGGTCCGCGGTGCTGACGCTGGTCTTCATCGCCGCCGTCCTCGCAGGCCTGGCCTGGACCACGTACCGGACCATCCACAAGCGACACGAGCGCATCGAGCCACAGAAGGCGGTGAACCTCCTGGTGCTCGCCAAGGCCAGCGCGCTCGCGGGGGCCCTGGTCGCGGGAGCGTACGTCGGCTTCGGCGCGCAGTTCCTGGACTCGCTCGACGTGGCCGTACCCCATCAGCGGGTGGTGCGGTCGGCGTTCGCGGCCGGCGCCTCGGTGCTCGTCTGCGCCACCGGGCTGCTGCTGGAGCGGGCGTGCCGCGTACCGCGCGACCCAGACGACGAGTCCCGCGGCACCTGACATCCCCTGCGTCTCAGCTCCCCAGAGCCGGACCCCGGAGAGGCATGACGCACAGATGCCCGCGGCGACGTCGTTCGCCGGATGCGACCGCGTGGTTCGTGTACATTGTGTACGCCACCCGGAGCGGATCCGGCGCGCGGCGAATCGACGGGGATGCTGCCACGACTCGCCCACAGGAAGGTGCAGATGGCACGCCGAAGCATCGTCACGATGACCAGCGACGTCTCGGGTG
>JBKPNJ010000153.1:0-4005 GCA_046732575.1 Actinomycetota bacterium | reverse complement strand
TGCGGCCGCGGGTTGGCGACTCGACTGACGGCAACTGCACGGTGCGCGGCCCGATGTCGGCGAAGAGGCCGACGGTGCGCAACACGATCCGACCCGCCGACATCGACGGCATGATGAATGCATGCAGGTAGCGGCCCGAGCCCAGCAGCCACGTCGGTTCATCCGACGGTACTGTTCCATCGTGCGCGGTGACCGGGTGGAGATCGTCATCGATGCCGGTGACGAGGTGCGCACGTACGAGGTAGTGGCCAGCCGCAACGGTAGAAGGGTCGAGATCAACACCGGCAGGGGCATCGTCGAGGTGACCGAGGTGACCCGGGGCGGCACCCGGGTCCGCACGGCTCGCTTCATGGCGAACCGGATCCTTGCCCTCGTCGAGCACCCGGCAACCG
Source organism: Actinomycetota bacterium (assembly GCA_046732575.1). Classification (GTDB taxonomy): domain Bacteria; phylum Actinomycetota; class Actinomycetes; order Propionibacteriales; family Nocardioidaceae; genus JBKPNJ01. The sequence goes on along the minus strand of JBKPNJ010000153.1, from coordinate 3,613 downwards.
ATCGCAACATCGCGCAGGAAGTCATCGAGCCGCGGTAGGGCCGCCAGAGGCCGGCCGGCTAGGTCAGGCTCGGCAGTCGCTGGCCCTGGTTGAGAACCGCGGCGAAGAGGTCGCCCTTCTCAGCGATGCGATCGAGGATCGTGCGGATCGTGAATCCGTCGGGCGACAACCCCGGGTCCTCCAGCTCGTCCCACTCGATCGGCGCCGAGACCGGCGCGCCGGCGGCAGGTCGCGGACTGTACGGAGCGACGAGGGTCTTGTTGATCGCGTTCTGCGTGTAGTCGAGTCGCGCCAGGCTGCCGCGCTCGTTGACGTTCCACTTCCAGCTGACGAGTTCGGGCACGACGATCCCGATGCTCTTGGACAGTCGTTCGACCCAGGCCCGGGTGGCGCCGAAGTCGGGACCGCGGGCGATGGGCACCCAGATCTGGATGCCTCGACGCCCGGTGACCTTGGCGCGGGCGACGATGCCAAGGTGCTCGAAGGCGGTGCGATGGAGCCGAGCGAGAGTCAGCAGGTCGTCCCAGCTCGTCCTCTCACCCGGATCCAGGTCGAGAAGCGCGTAGGTCGGGCTGCGCGGCCGGTCGACGCGCGAGGTCCATGCATGCCACTCGAGCGCGCCGAAGTTCGCCGCCCACACCAATGCGGCGGGTTCGTCGACGACAAGGTACGTGTGCGTCTCCTCAACGCCGGCCTCCGGGTTGTCCCAACGCGGCAGCCACTCGGGAGCGTGCCGCGGAAGCTCCTTGTGCCAGAAGCCCTTCGCCTGCGCGCCATGCGGATAGCGGTGCATGTTCAGGGCCCGACGGCTGAGGTAGGGAAGTGCTACCGGGGCTATCCGGGCGGCGTACCGCAGGAGGTCTCGCTTGGTCACCGGCTTCTCTCGGGGGCGCGCCGGGAACAGCACCTTGTCGAGGTTCGTGACCTTCACGTCCCGCCCGAACACCTGCCAGGTCCCCGATGTGCCCAGCTGGTCGAGTTCTTCGAGCTCCGGCTGACCGACCGGCTCCACGACCGGTCCCTTCAGTGGGATCGAGGCGCGGGCGGCCGGAAGGTCGGAGCGCCAGAGTCGATCCGGGTCGGCTTTCACCTCGTCATTGGTCCGGCCACTGAGCACCGAGTGCGGGTGGTCCTCGGCGTTCCAGCCCTCCACCGCGTACTCGTCGTGCTTGTGCAGCAGCAGCCATTCCTCCTTGCCCGAGCTGTCGCGGCTCGAACGCACGAGGATGAATCGCCCGCTCAGCTTCTGCCCCCACATGTCAAGGTGAAGCTCGCCACGGGCGATCGCCCGGTCAGGATCAGCAGACCGACCGCCTTGGTACGGTTCCCAGCTGCCGGCGTCCCACACGATCACGTCGCCGCCGCCGTACTCACCCGCCGGGATGACCCCTTCGAAGTCGATGTACTCCAGGGGATGGTCCTCGACATGGAAGGCGGCCCGACGCACGCCCGGGTCGAGGGTCGGACCCTTCGGGACCGCCCAGCTCACCAACACCCCGTCGATCTCGAGGCGGAAGTCGTAGTGCAGCCGGCGCGCCCGATGACGCTGCACCACGAAGCGGCGTGACCCGCCGCCGCTTACCGAGGCAGGGGTTCGGTCACCCGAAGGTTCCGGCGTTCGCGAGAAGTCTCGCTTGCGCCGGTAGGGCGCCAGGGCCTCCTCGGCGGCGTCCCCCGGGCGGGACGACGGCACCTGTTCAGTGAACCCCCCGCCGATGCGGTCAGCAAGCGCAAGCCCGGCCGGCGATGAACTCGGCGGTGGTGGAGGGCATACGGAGCATCGCGAGTCCCCTCTTCCAGGAGCGGGAGCTCGTGGCGACGGTCGCGCTCGTCGGCACGTCGCCGGCCCTCCCGGCGGTTGTCGACTCGCCGTTGGTCCGGACGCTGGTAGCCACAGCGGAGGTCGTGTCCGCCGAGCTGGATTCCTGCGCGGCGAGCGCCCAGCCTGAGCGCCGCGACGGTCGGGTCGGCCAAGAATGGTGCGCGTGGTGAGGATGGGTGCGGCCGGTAGCCTTCACCTACAGCACAAGATCGGGGATCGATGACCAAGGCCACCGTGAACCTCTGAGCTGCGGGAGAGGTCGAGGTCTGGGTGTCATCCGGCTCATCGCCGCGAAGGTTCGTGCTTCACGACCATCGCAGGCCGCGTCCTCATTTCGACCTGCGGTTGGAGGACGACGGGGTGCTGCGCTCATGGGCGGTTCCACGCGGCCTCCCCGATGACCCCGCCGACAACCGACTCGCCATCGCTGTCCCCGACCACGAGCTCGACCACCTGACCTATCAGGACGCCGACAAGACGATCGCTGACGAGGGCACGTGGGAGGAGGACGACCGCAATGACAGGCGGCTGCTGTTCACGCTGCACGGTCGCGCCCGGGCCAGGCGCTACGCACTGATCCGTACGGACCGTGACTGGTTGCTGCACCTGACGCTGGACCAACCGTAGGGGTCAGGATTCTGTGGTCTGGGCCTGCGGATCTGAACCACATGACCTAGGCTCTGTTACCGTACGGTAACAGAGAGTAGTTCATCGTGTAGCAAGAATGCCGACCCTGGTGACTTGGGCGCAACACCGCTGAGACCCTTCGGGTCCACTCACCGTTGGTTGCCAGGTCGATCAACATAGGGATACGCTGTAAGTCTGAGGGGGCCTTACGTCGCTGCCGATCAGAACTGGTGGAGACATGGCGCGGGACAACGAGGAGTTGTCGGCCGGCTCAGCCATGTCCATCGGTGGGTCCTCCGGTATCCCCCTCTCCACGCGCCGAGCCACCAGACGACTGGACCGGCTGCCGCTGGCCGATCAGGTCTACGAGGCGTTGCGTGATGCGGTCATCGAGGGTACGTACCCCGAAGGCACCCAACTGGTGCAGGACGCCTTGGCGGAGCAGCTTGGCGTGTCGCGGACACCGGTGCGTGATGCGCTGATCAGGCTCGCCCACGACGGACTTATCACCGCCGCCGGGGTCAGGGGCTACATGGTGACGGAGCCGCCCGCCGGCGCGATGGCCGACATCTGCGATGTCCGCGCGCTGCTGGAGCCATACGCGGCCCGCTCAGCACTGGATCACATGAGCGAGGCAAGACTCCAGCACCTGGAGTCGATCAACCGAGCGATCGAGCCTGACGGCGACGAGAGGTCGACGCGCGAGTACCTCGACCTGAACCGCCGCTTCCATCTGGGGCTGGTGGAGGGCTGCACGAATGAACTCGCCCTGCAGATGCTCCGGGATGTCTGGGAGTCACCGCGTCGTCGCAGGATCTGGGCCCGTGAGCAGGAGACCCTGGACATCGCGGAGATGCTGCGCCAGCACGAGGGCATCGTCGCGGCCGCCCGCGCCAGGGATCCGGACAAGCTCAGCCGACTGCTGATCGAGCACATCTGCTCTGCCTCCCCGCATCGGTAGCTCCGCCCCGGCCTCCGCAGCCTCACGGTTCGGAGCCGCCTGTCGGGATCGCACCGGCGAACTTCCCGTCACGCATGAGATCCGGATGCCGGGGGGATGCATCGCCCGTAAAGTGACTGGTCAGTCTGATCTCCAGCGTGAACGAAGGATTGGTGACGATGAGCGAGCCCGTCACGGACCCCACCTTCTACCGCAGCGCCGCC
>JBKPNJ010000152.1:0-7108 GCA_046732575.1 Actinomycetota bacterium | reverse complement strand
GGTGGATCGACCGTGCTGCGTGCCGCGACCGCCGTCTTCTCGGACAGCCGCCTGGGGCTGCCGTCATGTGCGGTTCCCCACCCTCGGCCGCGCGGGATGTACCGGGTGTTGGAAGGGATCGGAGGCTCTGCCGCTGGGCCTTCGGCGCGGAAGGAGGCGCATGGCTCCGACCGGGTATGAGATCAGGGTGTCGGGGACGCTTGTCGACGACGCCGTTGCGGAGTTCGCCGACGTCCACGTCGTGACCACGGACGTCACCACGGTCCTGTCGTGCGACCTCGCGGACCAGGCGGCGCTGCTGGGGCTGCTGGCCCGGTTCCGCGCTCTGGGGCTCACCGTGGTGGAGGTACGCCGGACACTGCGGGCCTAGTGCTCCGACGGCGGCCGGCGGATGCACCGGACGACCCTGCCTCGAGTCTCGGCCGGGCCGATTCTCGTCCGGTGCGGATGACGCAGACATCCGCCGCCGGGGGGATCGTGGCCGAGTCCACGAACCCACAAACCCGTGCGGGGAGCAGTTCGCGACACGGAAGACCGAAACGTCAGCCAAGAGAGGCAGTCCAATGACCCATGACCTCGAACACTCCGGCCCGATCGACTACCTGGTGGTGGAGTTCCCCGGCAGCCGCATGAACGGCGAGGCGTTCCCGATCCTGGTGGATCTCGCAGACCGCGGCATCATCCGCATCCTCGACCTCGCCTTCATCACGAAGCGGCCAGACGGCAGCGTCGTCGGTCTGGAGCTGACCGACCTCGACGGTGACGACCAGCTCGACCTCACCGTCTTCGAGGGGGCGTCCTCCGGGCTGCTCGATAGCAGCGACCTCGACGACGCCGCCAGCGTCCTGGAGCCAGGCAGCTCGGCCGGCGTCCTGGTCTACGAGAACGTCTGGGCTGCGCCGTTCGCGACCGCGGTGCGTCGCTCCGGCGGGCAGTTGGTCGCGAGTGGCCGGATCCCGGTGCAGGCCATACTCGCTGCCCTGGACGCCGTCGAGCCGGAGCCCGCCTGACCGCACCAGTCAGGTCGGCTCGGGCTCGTCATGCACCGGGCCGATCTGGCGGATCGCGTCGACCTCGACGCCGGTGTCCACGAGCAGCTGCAGGACGTCGAGCAGCTCAGCCCCGTCCTCCCCGCTGGTCACCATGAACGTGTGCCTCGGCTCGACCGAGACGGCGTCATGGGGAAGTGCGCCCAACAGCACCGGACCGAGCAAGCCGTTGATCCTGAGCTCGTAGGCACCGATGTCGTCGTCCTGCTCATGCGGACTCATGACTCCCCCGACCTGAGCGGAGAGCGCCTCTTCGTCGGTGCCTGACGAAGCTCCAGCAGCTCGATGCCGAAGTCCCCGAGCCTGGCGACGAGCTGGTGCAGGCTCTTCTGGTTGAGGTACACCGTCAGGAGCACCGTCTGGTCACCGGCCTCTGTGCACGGGGCTCCAGGGAGGCTCGACATCAGCTCCGGAGGCAGCTGGCCTCGAACGCGGATCTCGTACGTCGTCTGGCGCATCGACGTCCTCCTGATCCGGTGCCCCTGGCGGGTCGGTGGGTCTTCTGATCGAGTCTCAGACTCCACCTTGACTCCACCTGGCACTTATTCGTTCCGGGTTGGAGCTCGTTCGCCGGAGCCGGAGCCGGCGAGGTGGCGCCGGCTCTGTCGCGGCATCGGTGAGGCCGCGCCATCGCGGGGCTCCGGCGGACGCGCGCTACTCGCCGAAGACCTCGCGCAGTGCGGTCTCCTGCTCGTTGCTGAGGTTGGTCCGGACGAGCTCCATCGACTGACCCTCGAAGGCGTCCTTGACCTTGTCGATGACGGCGTCCGACGACAGTACGAACAGCGCTGACGTGCCAGGCGTGATCTCGTCACGCATGGTGCGGATGAACTCGTCGTCGATGCCGACATCGGTCATGGACCCCGACAAGGCACCGAGGCCGGCTCCCACGGCCATGCCGAGCAACGGCACGAAGAAGATAAGACCGAAGAGCAGGCCCCAGAATGAGCCACCCAGGGCACCTGCGCCCGTCATGTTGCTGAGCTGCCGGGTCTTGGGCTTCTTCGCACCCTCGCGGAACGACACGATGGCTGCGTCGTGAACCTTGATCAGCTCCTGCTTGCTCAACTGCTCCAGCGTGTGCTCCGCCTGCTCGGCGCCGAGCGCTGTCGGGAACTTCCACACGGTGAGAGTGGCCATTTATCCTCCAGAGAGTCACGGTCGCCCGAGGCATCGGGCGCCGTCAACGCTAGGAGCGGGAGCGGTGGGTCACCTCATCCGAGGAGGGTGAGCTTGCCTGCCGTGGTGGCCCGGCTGCGTGCGCGTCAGCGACGGAAGCGGAGCCCGCTGAGCATGGGACATCATCGTCCGGCGGACGCGCCGAGGTCAGCCTACGGACTGGCCTCGCGAGCCGGTGTCGTGAAGACGGCGTTCAGGGAGTCGTTGAGTGTCGGCTCGGCGATGACGAGGAGCTCGTCGCCTGCGCGCAGTCGGCTTCCGCCGTGGACCGGCAACAGCTTGTGGTCGCGGACGACCAACGAGATCCACACGTCCTCGGGCAGGCCGGTGAGCTCGTCGATACGGCGCCTGTCGGCCAGTGCGCCCCGGGCGATGGTGAGCCAGTGGACGCCTTCTGGTTCTTCCCTGAGCCGCACTCCCAGCGACCAGGGTTCTGGGGGCACGGTGCGCATGGGCAGGCGGAGCAGCTCTGCGACTGTCGGGACCAGGCTGCCCTGGACGAGGACGGAGAATGTGACGACCACGATCACGATCCCGTACAGTCGCTCGGCGTCGGCGATCGGAGCGTTGAGGATGAACCCGCCGAGCAGGATCGGCACCGCACCCTTGAGCCCGGCGAACAGCACGAACGTCCGTTCGTTCCTGCGCAGTCGCGCGGGGATCAGGCAGACACCGACGCAGGCGGGGCGGATCAGAACCGCGAGTACCGCGCCGAGGATCAGACCGGGTACCCAGACGTCGGTGTGGCTGACCTCATCGAGGTCGACGGTGAGCCCGAGCACGACGAAGGCGACGATCTCGCCGAGGCTCGCCAGTGCGGCGTGGAACCGTTCTATCTCCCTCTTGTACGGTGCGCGGGCGTCACCCAGCACGATCCCGGCGACGAAGACGGCCAGGAAGCCGGACCCATGAGCCAGGCTGGTGACGCCGAAGAGTCCCAGTGCGCTGGCCGCTGTCCGCAACGGATACAGCCCCTCGTTCGGCAGTGGGACCGCACGCATGAACCACAGAAGCGCCTTCCCGCCACCGACTCCGAGCAGGCCACCGATCACGATCTGAAGCGTGAACTCTCCGATGATGTGCGCGAACGAGGTGCCGCTGACACCTCCCGCGGCTATCAGGCTTGCCATCAAGGCGATGCCCACTGGGTCGTTGGCCCCTGATTCACCCTCCAGGATGGTGCCGCTACGACCGGCGACCTCCCGCTGACCCAGCACCGAGAAGACCACAGCGGGATCGGTAGGAGCGACCGCGGTCGCCAGCAGCAAGGCCAGGTACAGCGGCAAGCCGAGGGCCAGGTAGGCGAATACCGCTGCTGCAGCGACAGTGAGAAACGTGCCGACGACTCCGACGATGACGATGGGGGCGCGGGCTGCCCGGAATCGTGACCATCCGATGTGCAGACCCCCATCGAAGAGGATGTACACCAGCGCCAGCGTGACCAGGTGCTCCACTGTGCGCTGCGGCGGCTTGTGCAGCGCCGGGATCGCTTGGACGGCGACCGCGGACGCCACCAGCACGAGCAACGGCGCCGGGATCCGGATCCGTTCGGTCAGCCGGTTCGACAGCAGCGCCAGCAGGCCGACGGTGGCCACCAGCGTCACAGCCAGCGCAAAAGACTCGGTGTCAGACATACCGCTCCGGCGATCCGCATGATCAGAACACTGCCGACCAGACTTCCCGGCGCACCGGCCACGACACTACCGGTAACCATGGTGCCGCGGGCACCGACGCCGCGGGCGCGACGTAACCCACTGCACATCTCACTCGTTTGAGAGGCACGAAACCCCGGAGACCGGGTCTGGTACGTCAGCCGCACTGTGCCAAATCCGTCTGTTTCCGGGTCTACCCTGTGGAGGCGCTGGAGATGACTGCCCCGAAGATCGTTGGACTCGGCGCCGCCGCCGTGTTGGCGGCGGCCATGACGGTGGCCGCGCCCGCGGCAGCTGCCGCACCGGGCTGTCAGGGCCGAGCGGCAACGATTGTGGGAACCGATGGCGCCGACACGCTCAGGGGCACCAAGGGGCCGGACGTGATCAGCGGCTTGGGCGGCAACGACACGATCTTCGCGCTAGGTGGCGCGGACAAGGTTTGTGGTGACCTGGGCAACGACAGGATCAGAGGGGGCCTGGGTCGAGACTCCATCAACGGCGACGCGGGCACGGACCGGCTTGCCGGCGGGAGCCGAATCGACGTCGTGCGCGGCGGTCTGGACAACGACGTGGTCTTCGGTGGTCGGCGCGGAGACCGTGCGTCCGGTGGCCCTGGGAACGACAGGGTCTTCGGAAACCTCGGCTGGGACCGCGTGGGCGGCGGCTTCGGCAATGACACGATCGGCGGTGGCTTCGGTAGCGACCACCTCTATGGCAGCACCGGCAGCGACACGCTGAGGGGCGGGCTTGGAGCCGATCACCTTCTCGGGGGGGTAGGGGTTGACACGCTGAACGCTCGCGACGGAAGTCCGACCGACACCGTGCGCGGGGGCCCCGGGACTGACGCCTGCGACCGCGACCCGGGCGACGCGGTCTTCAGCTGCCCGTAGAGCAGTGAGCCGGCCCTCGCCGGCCGGCGCGCGCATCAGTGGCCAGCTCTACCCGAGACGTGCGGCTCCCCAGCCACTGCCGGGCCGGTCCGGTTGTGCTCCAGTAGCCAGGGCACTACGCTTAGTGAATAAGATGTAGCGTCTCGTGGCTCTGTGGCAAAACCTGGATGAAGAAGTTTGGGGGGTTATGAGCGCCAAGCAGGACGGCCGACTGAACCGATCGCTGGACCACCGAGTCAACCGAGCCCTCTTCGACATCGAAGCCGGCGACATCCGCGGGCTCGAGGACCTGTACGAGCTTCTCAGCCGTCCGGTGTACGTGCTGTGCAAACTCAACACCCAACATGTGGCGGTGGCCGAGCGCGCGACGGTCGAGGCCTTCAGACGTGTCTGGGCCGCATCCGGCAGGCGCCCCAGCGACTCACGCACGGGCATTCAATGGGTGCTTGACCTGGCCTGCCGCTGCGCCCGGGAGACTCAGGCAATCGAGCACTCGCAGTACGCCTGGCGAGGCGTCTCTCAGCCGGCTGTCTGATGTTGCGAGGGCAGGTAGCGACGTCCACCGCGCCGAGCACTCCTAGTCTGCGGTCCTCGCATTCTCCGATGCCGTCTCGGTGAGGTTCTTGGCTGCATCGGCCCGGTCGATGGCGGCGTCCACCCGATCGCCGGCCGAGTCCTTGCGATCCTCCGCCGCGTCCTTCCGGTCCCCCTCCGCCGCTCTCCGGTCCTGCACAGCATGCCTGACGTGTTCCACGGCCGTCTCTGCTGTGTCGAGGAGCTCAGCCCGGTCCTCAGCCGACGCTTCTCGGTCTTCACGGGACTTCCGGTGGTCCTCGTCAGCGGCTCTCCGGTCCTGATACACAGCCTCGTCCGCGTGCTTGGTGACGAAGTCCCGCAGGTTGCCGGCCATGGTTCGGGCAGCTGCAGCCTGGTCACGGAGCTCCGCCTGCTGGTCCCGCTCGGTACCTGCATCGATCACCGCGAGGATCTCGGCATCGGTGTCCAGAAGTTCCATGTCACGGTCGTCGGCCACGGCATCCCGCCGCTCAGCGTTGACGTCCCGATCCGACGCTGCGCTGTCGCGTCGCTGTGCAGCCGCGTCGCGCTCATCGCCGGATCTGGTGGATTCCTGCTGGGCGGCTCGTTTCCCAGTCGCTTTCCTGTCCGTCATGACAATCTCCCGTAGCGCGCACAGCGCCCACGTAGCGAACGTACACGGTAGGCACCTGCAGCCATAGCGCGGTCTCAGGGTGACGGGGCGTCAATGGCCCCTTTGGGCTATGGCACCGGGCGGCGGAGGCGAGTATCACGCCGGGCAAGGCGGGCCATCAACGCGGGTGGGCCGCGCTATCGAGGAGGTCAGATGATGATCAAGCGGCTCACAGTGGCGGCATCAGCGGTGGCAGTCGTCGGCTTGGCGGCGGGCACGGTTGGCCCCGCGCTGGGATCAGCCGGCAGCCCCGCCGCCCGGGACGAGCACCGCACGATCCGGGTCCTCGAGGTCTCGACGGAGCAGCAGTTCGTCGACACCGGAGCGCAGGGGCCAAGCCTCGGCGACCAGTACGTGTTCGCCTCCGAGCTCATGCGGAAGGGCAAGCAGGTGGGACACGACGGTGGAGTGTGCACCATCACCTCCGTTGACAACGAAGAGTTCCAATGCCAGGCAACCGTCTGGTTCGATGCTGGGCAGATCACGGTCCAAGGCCTGGTGCCGAACGGATCGGAGACCTTCACCTTGCCGGTGACCGGCGGCTCGGGTGCCTACAAGAGCGCGGAAGGTGAACTCCACGTCCATGAGTTCTCCGACACGAGGTCGATCCTCACGTTCCACCTCGGGGACTGAGTAGCGCGCGCCGGCGGCATGGTGGGGGGAGTACAACACGCCGCGGCGGGGGCATGGATCCGCAAGTACGTGGAACCGGTCGGTGCCATCGAAGTCATGCACGAGCGGCCGTGGGCGACGCTGTCTCGAGTTCCGCACGCAGGGGGTGCCGCCTGGTTCAAGGCGTGCGCGCCGGTGCAGGCGTTCGAGCCGCGGCTGACCGCTGGGTTGTTCGCGCGGTGGCCCGACCGTGTCGCCGAGGTGCTCGCCTATGACGAGGAACGGGCGTGGCTTCTTCTTGCCGACGCGGGCACCCGGCTCCGGGAGCTCGGCAACCCGCCGGAGGCGTGGCTTCGGGCCTTGCCCGTCTATGCCGAGCTGCAACGCGGCGAGACCATGTACACCGACGACCATCTCGCACATCAGGTGCCGGACCTGCGGGTCGCGACCATGCCCGCGCTCTTCGAGGACCTGATCCGGCGGACGCTGCCGCTGTCGAGTGAAGAGGTCGCTGTG
>JBKPNJ010000151.1:0-8990 GCA_046732575.1 Actinomycetota bacterium | reverse complement strand
GCTCGGCTGGGAGCTGCACGTCCCGATGGAGCAGGGCCTCAAGCTGTGGGAGATCCTCCACGAGGCGGGCAATGCGCACGGGGCCGTCCCGGTCGGGATCGGCGTCTACGGTACGACGGGTCGCATCGAGAAGGGCTACCGCGCGTTCGGCTTCGAGCTCGACTCCGAGCGGACGATCGTCGAGGCCGGCATGGCGAGGCCGAAGGTCAAGGCCGCCGACTTCGTCGGCAAGCAGGCCTATCTCAGGCAGCGCGAGTCCCGGCCGAAGAGTGTGCTGTGCACGTTGACGGTCGACGACCACACTTCGGCATCCGGTACGAAGCGGTACATGCTCGGCGGCGAACCGATCCTGCGCCGGGACGGGGGCGAGCTGATCGACGAACACGGCCATCGCCCCTACGTGACAACGGCCGGCTCCGCGCCTTCACTTGGCAAGCACCTGCTGATGGCGTACCTGCCGCCGGCCCAGGCGGCGGTCGGCACCGAGCTCGCGGTGAGCTACATGGAGGAGCTGTATCCGGTCACGGTGGCATCCGCGGACAGCACCGGCCTGTTCGACCCGTCCAACGAGCGGATAAGGAGCTAGCCATGGCCAACGTGCTGGTCTGCATCAAGCGCGTGCCGGACCTCGGCGGCGAGATCACCCTCAGCCCGGACTCGATGTCGATCGACACCAGCCACCTCGGGCACACGGTCAGCCCGCACGAGGAGGCCGCCGTCGAGTTCGCGATCCAGACGGCCAACGCCACCGATGGCGAGGCGACGGTGCTGTCGCTCGGCGATGCCGAGTCAACCGAGCAGATCCGTGACGCTCTGGCCGTCGGTTGCACCGGTGCCGTACTCATCGAGGCGCCGCCCGAGGAGTTCGGCCCCCGTGATGTCGCCCGGGCGATCGCCGACGTGGTGCGAGCGCACGACCAGGACGGGCGTAGCTACGACCTCATCCTCCTCGGCAACGACGCCGCCGACACCGGTGACTTCCAGGTCGGGATCCGGCTGGCATACCTGCTCGGTCGCCCGGTGGTGGCGGGCGTCTCCACCGTCGAGGTCATGGACGACCGGGTGGTCGCCCGCACGTCCGGGGCTGACGGGGCGGAGATCTTCGAGGTCACCCTGCCCGCCGTGCTGACAGTGATGGAGGGCGGCATCGAACCGCGGTACCCCTCGATCCCGGGACGCATGAAGGCCAAGCGGGTGACGGTGGAGACGGTCACCCCGACGTTCCAGCCGGCCGGCTCCGGCCGGCTACGGCTGAAGATGCCACCGCCCCAGCCCAGTCAGGTCGAGATCCTGGGTGATGGCCCGGCGGCCGCTGCCGCGGTCGTGGACCTGTTCGAGCGTCTGGGGGTGGTGTCGCGATGACGCTCGTCCTGGTCGAGACCGACGCGACCGGCGCGACCGAGGTGTCACGCGAGACACTGGCCTTCGTCCGTGACCTCGGGCAGCCGGTGCGCGCATTGGTCGTAGGCGAGGCGCCCGCCGGCCTTGCCGAGCAGCTTGGCCAGTACGGCGTCGCCTCGCTGCTGCACGCCCAGGGCCCCGCCTTCACCAGCTATGCACCTGCCGCCTGGGCAGCCGCCGTGGTGTCCGCGGCATCCGCGTCGCAGGCCGCGGTCGTCACCGCGGCGGGCACGCCGCGCGGCAGCGAGGTGATGGCGCACGTCGCGTGTCGTCTCGACGTCACGATGGCGGCCAACGTCGTCTCCATCGAGGGGACGGATCCGCTGCTGGTGAGCCGGCAGGTTCTGGGCGGGTCAGCTCTGGAGGAGGTCGAGCTCCCCGAGGCGCCCGCGGTATTCACCGTCGCAGGGCATGCCTGTGAGCCGACGACGGCCGAGAGTCCGGTGTCGACGACGACAGAACCGGTCGAGGTCCAGGTCGGTGACGACGAGTTGCGCGTCCGCGTCACCCGTACCGAGCCCGGTGAGCCTGACCAGTCCGGCGCGCTCAAGTCGGCAAGGGTCGTGGTCGGCGCCGGCCGTGGGGCAGGAAGCGCTGACGGGTTCAAGGACCTGGTCGAGCTCGCCGACCTGCTCGGCGGGGCGCTGGGCGTCTCCCGGGTGGTGACGAGCCTCGGCTGGCGTCCGCACCACGAGCAGGTCGGACAGACTGGAAGCCGGATCTCACCTGATCTCTACATTCCCTGTGGCATCAGCGGAGCCATCCAGCACTGGGCGGGTTGCTCGACCGCGAAGACGATCCTCGCGATCAACAGTGACCCGGATGCGCCGATGGTGACCAAGGCTCACTACGCGGTGATCGGTGACCTGCACGAGATCGTTCCGGCGATCAACGACGAGCTCCGCCGCCGGCAGGCCTAGCTTCGGCCCTTCCGCGCGATGGCTCGTTCTTCGCAGGGCAGCGCATCGAGAGGATCGTTCCCCGCACCCGTTCCCGCCTGCCTCGGCGCCGCGCGACCGCGACGCATCCCACCGTGTCCTTGCTTGGCGCGTGATGCCGGAGAGGCGCCGCTGTCGGTGTACGTGGTCCGGGATGCCGGGCTTGAGGGCTGGGATTCGGGTTTGCCGGAGGTGTGTTCAGGCCGGAAGTGTCGGATGGTGGCATCCGGCGAATTCCAGGTGCACGATGGGCGGATGACCGAGACACCCAGCGCACCCCAGGGCAGACAGCCGGACCCGACCGGACGCTTCGGCGAGGGAGCGGGCGACAAGCAAGGATACGATTCCGCGCCGGGGTACAAAGGTGACTCCGTCCAGCATGTGTCCCGGGCTTCCGGACAACCGCGCTCCGGTGGCGACGAGGACACAGCCGATCGCCCGCCGGTCATCGACCGGTCGCAGGACAGCTACTAGCGGCGCCCAGGAAAGGCGGACACCTCATGTGGGTTGCGTTTCAGAACGCCGACAACCAGCACGTCTGGGTCGCGATCCTGCGTCGCGATGACGACGCCTGCGGGGGCGAAGGCGGTGGTTGGCAGAGCGAGGGCTGGTGGTCGTTGTCTCCCGGGGAGAGCAAGACGGCGTTCTGGACGACCAATCAGTTCTCGTACTTCTACGCCGAGTCGCAGGACGGCGGCTGGTGGGGCGACTCCGCGGGTCCAAGCGTCTACGTCACCGACGACGTATTCGACAACTGCTACGCCATCGGGCACAGCGGCTGGCGGCTGGTGAGCATGGCCGAGGTCAACGTCGGCTGGCCACCATCCGCACCGTTCACCCACACCGTCACACTCAACCCGTAGCTCGACGCCTCAGCCCCCGAGCAGCACGTCCAGCGAGTCGTCGATGGCGGCCAACTCGTGGTCGAGCTGGTCGCGAAAGCCCGGCTTGACCTGCGCCATGCCCGCGAACCACAGCCCGAACGTGACGGCGCGAGTGGCGATGAACGTGTCCACATGCGCCAGGTCGTCCGCCGGCAGCGACCGATGGCGTGTGTAGCCCGCAACCAGGGCGTCGCGGAACACCGGGTAGTCCGGCCGGTGCCGCAGCTCCCACAGCGCCACCGCGACGTCGTAGAGCCGAAACCCGAACCCGCAGTCGTCGAAGTCGATGAGCCGGATCCCGCCGGCATGGAACAGCGCGTTGTCGAGGTGCAGATCGGCATGGATGAGGCCGACCCGGTCAGGACCGTCGCCGAGCCGCGTCATGAGGCGCTCGGCCCGCGAAGCGACCGTGGAGAACTTCGCGCGCAGCTCGCGGGGGAGCAGCCGCCAGCACTGCGACGCGCTGATCCCCCCGTACTCGAGGTTGTTGCCGAAGAACGCCTCCCAGTTCCACTCGATGCGGACGAAGCCGGCGGGCGGCACCCACTGGTCAGCGTGGTTGTGCAGCTGCGCCATGGCGGCCCCCAGCAAGCCGATGTGGCGCGGACGGGGGTTCGCGGTGTGGATACGGCCCGACATCCACCGCAGCAGCGAGCACGTATGGGTCTCCGGCACGGTTGCGGACGAGACAGTGACCGTGGGCTCGCCGTCGCTGGTGGCCACCGGTTCGGGGACGAGCAGGTGGGTTTGGGCGCGCAGCGCCGTCAGCCAGCGCAGCTCAGAGCCGATGGCTGCCACCGAGCCGACACCCCTACCGTGTCGGCCGGGTCGGTGCACGCGCAGCAGGAACAGGTCACGGCTCCCCGACGGCGGGGAGGCTCGGTGCCTGCCGAGCTCGTGGGCGTCGACCCGGAACGTGGTGTTCTCCATGTCCCCGACGAGCCGCAGCCGCGTGTCGCGCAGTGGGTAGGCCGCCAGCGCTGCCGCGGCGAGGTGCCGCATCTCCACCAGCTGTTGCCGAGAGGACAGCATGGCGCACTGTCTCACGCTGACGAGCGTCGTGTCCCTTGTCGCAACAGGTAGCCCCGACGTTCATGCAGGCCGGCGAAGACGTAGCCGTGCGCTATCGCTTGCGTGATCGCCTGCCGCATGGCCAGCCGCCAGTGCCGACCCAGCGGGGGATCATCGCGCCTGATGGATCCGATGTCGCGGGGGATCGCGATCACGACCTCGGCCTCGTCGCCCAGGCTCTGCAGCTGCGGCGTGTTGTCCGAACCCACCGTCAACAGCGGCGCCACCCTATCTGTCCCGATGCTTGCGGGAGGGGCATCTCCCGGACCTCGATCAAGCGCGGCCAGTACATGAGGGGCGGCCAGCTCCCAGCGGAGCAGCAGCCTGTCGGTGATGTCGCCGGCGTTGACGGGATCGTCCAGCGTCCCGTAGAAGTCCGGGTGGTACGCCGAGGGCATGGCACCGAGCCGGTCGATGTTGAAGACCGCATTGGTCAGCAGGAGTGGGTCGAACGTCCACCGGATCTCCGCGAAGTCTCGGTCGAGGGCCCAGGAGCGCTGGTGGAGCTTGAGCGCCAGGCCGACTCCCTGTCGACGGGCCTCGGCAGCGACGCCGACCACATGGGAGTGGAGATGGAGGGTTTCGTGTGCAGACTCCCGGCCGAGGAAAGCGACAGCAGCCCCGACGAGCCGGTCGGCCCGGTACGCGCCGGCCACGTAGTTTCCGGCGAAGCTCATGGCCTTCAGCAGCTCAGGGGGGACGCTGCCGGCCGACGAGCGCCAGATGCGCGTCAACAGCGCGGATGCGGCTGCCTGGTCACGCACGTCCAGCAGTTCGCGGACCTCGAGTCCGCGCCGGCGCGCGACCGTGTCGGCGAGTCCCGCGGCAGCTCGCGCGACCCCGCTCATGACGTCGGCGGCCGTGAAGCAGTTCGGTCAGCCGGCTTGAAGACCTCTCGACGGATGGTGAACCGCTCCACAGCGTCGAGGTCGACCTCGACACCGATCCCCGGACCAGCCGGCACCTGAAGCCGGCCTGCCGCGAGCTCGAACGGTTCACACAGGTCCTCGGCGAAGTACCGGGAGGTGGCGGAGATGTCGCCGGGATAGCTGAAGTTGGGGAGTGAGGCGAGTGCAAGGTTCGCCGCGCGGCCGACACCCGACTCGAGCATGCCGCCACACCACACCGGCACGCTCATCGCCTGGCACACGTCGTGGATGCGACGCGCTTCCAGGTACCCACCGACCCGGGAGGGCTTGATGTTGACGATGCTGCACGCTTCCATCTCGATCGCCATGACAGCGGCCGATGCGGACGTGATCGACTCATCCAGGCACACCGGCGTCGAAGACTGCGCTGCGAGCCGCACGTGGCTCCGCAGGTCGGAGGCCGGGAACGGCTGCTCGATCATCGTCAGCCGGTAGCTGTCCAGACCAGCGAGCACTCTCAGGTCACTGCTTCGGTATGCCCCGTTCCCGTCAACCTGGAGGTCCAGTGCATCCCCGAACTGGTTGCGAACCGCGGCGACGGGTCCGTCGTCCCAGCCGGGCTGGATCTTGAGCTTGATCCGTGAATAGCCCTCGTCGAGGTAACCGCTGACCAGGTCCAGCAGCTCCCGCAGCGTGTCGGTGATGCCGACCGACACGCCGACGCGGACCCTGTCCCGCGTACCGCCCAGATACCGGGCCAGCGACATCCCGGCCTCCCTCAGCTCGGCGTCCAGGACAGCGGTCTCCAGCGCTGACTTGGCGGCGGGATGTCCGATGATCGGGGCCATCCGTTCGGCGACGTGCACCGCTGACACCTCACCAGCGAGCGCGCCCGGCACCAGGAGGTCGGCCAGCGACACCCAGGTGCCGGCGATGAACTCATGGCCGAACACCGGGAGCTGGTCGACGCTCAGGTCCGCCCAGCCCTCACTGTTGTCGGCGAAGACCCGGACGAGCAGAGACCGCCGGGAGTGCTGCATGCTCTGCGAGGTCCGGAAGGGGGTCACCAGCGGTATGTCGATCTCGCGCACCTCGACGCGGTGAACCTCCATCGACGACCTCTCGTCCAGGCATCCCTTTCGGCGGGGTTGCCCAAACCTACCCCGGCCCGTGCAGAGATCCGCCGGCTACCCGGGGTCAGCGCTCTGACAGGGCTGGCGACCGGTCGCGGGCGTCCTGGATGGCTGGCGCCGGACCGGTCGCCGGCAGGTGGTTCTCCGGTCTCCCTTCGACGTGCAGCTGAGGCAGCCGGCGGCCGAGCCAGTCGGGGATCCACCAGTTGGCGCGACCGAGCAGGTGCATGACGGCGGGCACCAGCAGCATCCGGACGATCGTGGCGTCGATCAGGATCGCCGCAGCCATGCCGACACCGATGACCTTGAGCACGACATCGGGACTCGGGATGAACGCCGCGAAGACCGCGACCATGATCGCCGCCGCGGCGGTGATCACCCGGCCGGTCCCGGCCAGCCCCTCGAGGATGGCCCGGTGGTTGTCGCGGGTGCGCATCCAGGACTCGCGCATCCGGCTGACGAGGAACACCTCGTAGTCCATCGACAGCCCGAAGAGCACCGCGAACATCAGCACCGGCACGAAAGCGGGAAGGGGCGTCTCGGCGTCGATCCCGATCAGCCGGCCGGCCCAGCCGCCCTGCAGCACGAACGCGACGACACCGTAGGCCGCGGCCACCGACAGCAGGTTCATCACCGCCGCCTTCAAGGCCACGGCGATGCTGCGGAACGCCATCAGCAGCAGCAGCATCGACAAGAGCACTACGCCACCGATGAGCAGCGGGAGCCGCTTGGCGATGTTGCGGGTGCTGTCGATCGAGGTCGCCGTGACACCGCCGACATGGACCTTCAGGCCCGTGCCGGCAGTGGCGGACGGCAGCAGGTCATCGCGAAGATGGGTGACGAGGTCCTCGGTCCGAGGGTCCTGCGGGCCGGTGTCGGGAACGACGGAGAACACGGCCGTGTCACCGGACGGGTTCAGCGTCGGCTGCGTCACCGCCGAGACGCCGGCGGTCGACTGGAGCGTGGTGATGACCGGCGCGAGCGCAGCAGCGTCATCACCTGGTTTCGGCAGCTCGGCGACGAGCAGCAGTGGACCGTTGTAGCCGGGCCCGAACGCCCGCGCCTGCATGTCGTACGCCTGCCGGGTGGTCGTCTCCGCCCTGTCGTTGCCTGCGTCGGGGAAACCGAAGCGGACGCTGAGGAACGGTGTGGCGAGCAGCAACAGGGCCACGAGTCCCGTGAGCGCGGCGACCACCCGGTGCCGCTCGATCAACCGGCTCCACCACAGCCACCGTGGGGATGGCTCGACGTGCCCACCCACCGCGGCCTGCAGGGGGCGACGCCGGCCCAGCGGCAGCCGCAGGCGGTCCACGTGCCGCCCGAGGTAGCCCAGAAGCGCTGGGAACAGCGTCATGCTGGCCGCCAGAACGACGAGCACCGCGAGGATCGTGACGATCGCCGCACCGCGCATGAAGGACAGGCCCATCGCGAAGAGACCCAGCATGCTGATCACGACTGTGGTACCGGCGACGAGGACGGCTCGCCCGGCGGTGTCGAGGGTGGCCACCGTCGCGGCGCGCTCATCGAGGCCGGCGGCGCGCCACTCCCGGAACCTGGTCACCATCAGCAGCGCATAGTCGATGCCGATGCCGATGCCCATCATGGTGGCCAGCGACGTCGACCAGTCAGGGGCGTCGACGAACGCGATCAGCACGGTCGTCAGCGTGGAGCTCACCGCGAGCCCAGCCACCGCCATCAGCAGCGGCAACCCGGCTGCGACGACCGATCCGAACGTCAGCAGCAGGATGAATGCCGCAGCAGCGATGCCGATGCCCTCCGAGCCGATCGAGCCCTGCTCGGCCTGCTCGATGCTCTGGCCACCGAGCGCGACCTCGAGACCTGTCCGCGAGGCACGGTCGGCGATCTCGATCATCTGCTTGCTGTCCGCGACAGGCATGTCGACGGGGTTCGCGACGTCGAGCCGGATCTGTGCGGTCAACGTGCGCCCGTCCGGTGACACTGCGCCCGGGGTCCGGTAGGGGTCGGCGACAGTGAGCACGTGCGGCTGTCTCCCGAGCGCGGCCAGCAGCGAGCCAACCTCGGCTCTCGCCGCCGGCGTCCTTACGCCGTCCGGCGCCTGTACGACGACATCGACCGTGTCACCGTTCTGCGTCGGGAAGCGGTCCTCGAGAAGTGTCTGGGCGCGGCTCGAGTCAGACCCGGGAGCGGAGTAGTCGGCGGTGAACGTGCCGCCGAACGCCGCAGCCAGTCCGACCGCCAGCATGAGCGCGGCGACCCAGGCAAGGACGGTCCGGCCACGCCGGCGGTAGCTCAGATCGGCCAGCCGGCCGAGGGGTCCCGGGCGCCGATCCTCTCGATGGGCGGCAGGTGGCGTGCGGAGGGCGGTGGGGTGCGACATCGTGAGCTACCTCGCAGGACGACGGACACTGAGACGTGCGCGGAAGTTATGTTACGTCACGTAATCAACACTAAGTCCTGTCACTTGTCAAGTGGTGTAACGTGTGTAATGCTTCGTTACGAGCAAGGGAGGTCCAGATGGCCGCCGCACCGGTGACGGCAAGCCGGCGCGAACGCGCGCGCGCCGCGACCATCGAGGAGATCAAGCGCACCGCCCTGGACCTGATGCGTGAGCAGCAGACCACCGACATCCGGTTCACCGACATCGCGCGCGTGATCGGAATGACGCCACCGGCGCTCTATCGCTACTTCGACGACCGTGACGAGCTGCTGACG
>JBKPNJ010000150.1:0-5121 GCA_046732575.1 Actinomycetota bacterium | reverse complement strand
CCCCAGCACCTCGGGCGTCTCACCCTTGGGGAGGTAGTACTGGGCGGCGATCATGTCGCCGCTCCAGCATTGATGGATCGTTGCTGTGCCCTCCGGAACGAGTGTGTAGGCCGACACCGTGGTCTTGACGTTGACCAGGTCGATGAGCTCGATGAGCTTGTCGGTCGCCTGCTGGATCAGGTCGGGATCGCCGGTGTTGATGTTCGTCGTGATGTTGTTGCGCAGCAGTGACATCCCGATGGCCTCGCCCGGGTCGTCCAGCAGGTAGATCTTGCCGGCGTACTCCTTGTCCCAGAACAGGTCATAGCCCACCGGGGGCACTGTCGTGACGCGGTCGGTGCGATAGGCGACGCCGGTCGTGTAGACGGTGTACGGCACCGTGTAGCGGGCACCGCCGTCATACCAAGGATCCTGGTATGCCGGCCAGACGTTCTTGAGATTCGGGATATAGCTGTGGTTGAGGGGCTGGATCAGGTCGGTGTAGACCATCTTGCTGAGCACGCTGGGCCCCGGAAAGACGAGGTCGAATGACGCACCGGGCTCGCGGATCTTGGCGAGCATCTGGTCATAGTTGTTGTAGGGCGTGACCTCGACCTCGACGTCGTGCTTGGCGCCGAAGGTCTTCATGACGCCAGGCGCCATGTAAGCGTCGTAGTTGAGGATCTTGAAGACACCACCGGTCTCCGGCGCCAGCCCATCATCGATCGCCGGGTTGCTGTCCTTGATCGGCAGCGTCACCGGACTGTCTGGTCTCGCCAGTGGGTAAGGCGCCGTCCCGTCCTGCCTCGCTACCGGTGTCTGGTCGTTGTTGCAGGCTGCCAGCAACGGGGCGGCACCCACCCCGATGGTCAACCAGAAGCCTCCCCGCAGCACATCACGTCTGTGCAGCTGCGGCCGCGGCTGTCGCGGCGGCCGGGATGACGGATCCGTCGGGTCGTTGCTCATGCCAAGCCCTTCAGAGTCGACGTCCTCGCGGGATCAAGTGCGTCGGCCCTGACGCAGCGTTGGTCCATCGAACCTCCGCAGTCCTCGAGGAACTGTTGCCCAGCCTTTGAACCGTGGCATAGACTGAACGATCAGTCAATCGGGTCGCAGCCCTAAGTTGCAGCCCATGATAGGGGCATGAGGTGACCACGACAGCGGCCAGTCAGGCACTCCCGACCTCGCTGGACGGACTGATAGCCGAGCAGAGCGCGCTGTTCCTTCAGCGCCAACCGAAGAGCCGCGAGCTCATCGCACGCGCCCGTCGGCATCTCGCCGGCGGAGCCACGTCCAACTGGCAGATCGCACTTCCCCAGGCGGTCTGGCTGAGCCACGGCGCCGGATCGAAGGTCTACGACGTCGACGGCACTGAGTACGTCGACTTCCACGGTGGCTACGGGGTCTCCATCGCCGGTCATGCCCATCCGGCAGTGGTCGACGCGGTGAGCTCGCGGGTCCGTCGGGGGACCCACTTCGCGCAGCCCACACCGGACGCGGTCGTGGTGGCCGAGGAGCTGGCCCGCCGCTTCGGGCTCCCGCAGTGGCGATTCGCGAACTCGGGCACCGAGGCGACGATGGATGCGGTGCACCTCATGCGGGCCGTCACCGGCCGCGACCTGGTTATCAAGGTGGAGGGCTGCTATCACGGCCACCACGACTCGGTGCAGGTGTCGGTGCTTCCCGAGGCGGACCAGGTCGGACCGGCTGACCGTCCGACGCCGGTGGCAGGCAACACCGGCATTCCCCAGGGGATCAGGGACCTCATCGTGCTGGTCGGCTTCAACGACCTCGATGCCGTCGAGCGGGCGCTCACCGAGCATGCCGGCGAGGTGGCGGGCATGATCCTCGAACCGGTGATGATGAATGCGGGGATCATCCTTCCCGACGAGGGCTACCTCGAGGGACTCCGCGATCTCCTGCACCGGCACGACGCACTGCTGACGTTCGACGAGGTGAAGACCGGCCTGACGACAGGTCCGGGCGGCGTGACAGCGCTGTCGGGCGTGACCCCCGACCTGGTATGCATTGCCAAGGCACTCGGCGGCGGCATAGCCTCGGCGGCGGTCGGCGGCACTGAGGCGATCATGGGGTGGATCGCCGATGGGCGCTATGAACAGGTCGGCACGTTCAACGGGAACCCGCTGGCGATGGCGTCCTCCCGCGCCCAGCTCACCGAGGTGCTCACCCCCGCCGCCTACGAGCACCTCGACCGGTTGCGCGGCCGCCTGACCGACGGGATCGAGTCCGCCATCGCCGACGCGGGACTGCCCTGGCACGTCGTCAGCATCGGTGCCAAGGGGTGCATCACCTTCCTGCCGCACCGGATCCGCTGCTTCCGCGATTTCCTCGCCATCGACGAGCGGCTGGGCGAGGCACATTGGCTCGTGCAGCACAACGGCGGTGTGTTCCTGCCGCCGTGGGGCAAGGTCGAGCAGTGGCTCTTGTCCGTCCAGCACGACGACGCGGACGTCGACCGTTTCGTCGACAACGTCGCGACCCTGACCGGTCACGTGGCCCGGTTCTCCGGCGAGGCGGGCTAGGCGGTCCCGCCCGCGGCTCAAGAGGCGCGCCGCCGCGGCGGCGCCCAGGCGAAGCCGAGGGCCTGGGCGGCGAATCGCATAGCGAGGCGGTACGCGCGGTCTGCATCGACGACCGGGTCGGTCAACGCCACCTGGATCGACAGGCCGTCCATCAGCGCCGCGAACGTCACCGCGAACTCGGTGGAGTCGATCCTGTCGATCTCTGCGTTCGTGATGCCCTCGTCGACGATTCGACTGATCATGTCCCGCCAGCGCTGATCCAGCTCTATCCGGTCCCGAGCAACGGCCGGATGGCGGAACGCCTGTGACCACAGATCGAACCAGAGCCCCCATGAGCCCGGTACCTCGTCGTCCTCCTGCGGCATGCAGGTCAGCCGCACGAGCCCTTCCAGGCGCCGCCGGACGTCTCCGAGCCCCGCGAGCATCTGATCGGCCGCGGTGTAGAAGGACGCCTCCGAGAACCGCAGCGCCTCAGTGAGCAGGTGGTCCTTGGTCCCGAAGTAGTAGATGACGAGCGCCGGGCTCGCACCGGCGCGGTGGGCGACGTCGGCGATCCGGGTCTCGGAGAAGCCTCGCTCCGCGATGATCGACGCAGCGGCCCTGAGCATCTGGTCCCGACGGTCGTCTCCCGGGCCCGAGGCGTCTTCGGCAGTCATCATCCGTCCCGTTCAGGCCGATGGCTTCGCCGAAGGCTAGCATCTTGTGAACTGAACAGTCAGTCAGGAGCCGTGGTGGACGAGCCGTCAGCTGTAGCCCATCGCTCGGCAGCGGTCCGCGCGCTGCTGGAGCCTCGCACGGTCGCCGTGGTGGGAGCCAGCGCTCGCCCAGGCTCGTTCGGCGAGCGCCTGGCGACCGAGATGCTTCGCAGCCCCGCCGGACCGACGGTGCACCTCGTGCACCCGCACCACCGCGAAGTGCTCGGCCGGCCCTGCGTGCCCTCCCTTGACGACATCGCCGACCCCGTCGACCTGGTCCTCCTCGGCATACCGGACTCCGCCCTGATCGCGGAGCTGACCAGAGCGGGGCGTCGGGGGGACGGCGCCGCCGTCGTGTTCGGGAACGCGACGGGGCTCGGACCGTCGCTGACCAGAACCGCGCGCGACGCCGGGATGGCGCTCTGCGGCGCCGGCTGCATGGGCTTTCTCAATGTGGCACGCGGCATCCGAGCGCTGGGTTACCTCGAGCGGTTCCCGCACCCGGTCGGTCCGGTCGCCCTGCTGACCCACTCAGGCTCGCTCTTCTCCTCTCTGTTGCGGACCCATCGACGACTGGAGTTCTCGCTGGCGGTCAGCTCGGGGCAGGAGCTGGTCACGACAGCCGCTGACTACCTGGACTACGCGCTCGCGCTCCCCGAGACCCGGGTTCTCGGCCTGGTGCTCGAGACCATCCGGGAGAGCGAGCGGTTCCGGCTGTCGCTGGAACGCGCCCGCGACGCCGACGTCCCGGTGGTGCTGCTCACGGCCGGGGGCTCGCCGACCGGGCGGGCGCTGGTGGGCGCGCACTCCGGTGCCCTGGCCGGCGCTGACGGGGCGTGGGAGGCCCTCACCGATGCGTACGGGCTGCATCGCGTGCATGATCTCGACGAGATGGTGGACACACTGGAGCTGTTCGCCGTCGGGCGGCGACCGCCGGTGCTGACCACGCCCGCACTGGCCAGTGTGCACGACTCGGGCGCCGAGCGCGTCCTGGCAGCCGACGTCGCCCACGACATCGGGCTGCGGTTCGCCCAGCTCGGCCCGGCCACCGATGCGCGGCTGCGGACCCTGCTCGCCCCGGGACTCGAACCGGGCAACCCGCTCGATGCCTGGTCGACCGGGGCGAGGACCTTCGAGCTGTTCAGCGGTTGCCTGAGCGCGCTGGCCGACGACCCCGCGGTCTCGGCCGTCACCCTGGCTGTCGACCTGGTCTTCGAGTACGACCAGGACGAGTCGTACCCCCAGGCGGCGGTCGCCGTGCACGAGGCGACCACCAAGCCGGTGTCGGTACTGGCCAACGTCGCGTCGGCCGTCGACCAGATCCGGGCATCGGCGCTGCGCGCGCGTGGGATACCCGTCCTGGAGGGTACGCGGAGCGGGTTGCGGGCCCTGCGCCACCTGCTCGAGCATCCCGCGTGTCCCCCCGGGCCCGGACCGCCCGCACCGGACCTCGACCACCGGCGTCGGCAGCGCTGGCGCGAGCGTTTGGCGGCCGGGCCGTTGGATGCGCAGACGTCGTTCGCGCTGATCGCCGACTACGGGATACCGGTCGTGGAGAGCATCGAGGCCTCAACTGTCGAGCAGGCCGTCGCCGCATTCCGGCGGATCGGCCCTCCGGTCGTGCTCAAGACGGCTGAGCAGGCGATCGGGCACAAGTCGGACGTCAAGGGTGTGTTGCTCGGCATCGCCGACGACCAGGCGACAGCGGTTGCCTACACCGACCTTGCGACCCGGCTGGGACCACGGGTTCTCGTGCAGCAGCAGGCCGGCGGCGGTGTCGAGCTGGCCCTCGGCATGGTGCATGACACGTTGCTCGGCCCGCTCGTGCTCGCCGCGGCCGGCGGGATCCTCGTGGAAGTGATGAACGACCGGCGGGTGGTGCTACCGCCGGTCGACGCCGAACG
>JBKPNJ010000149.1:0-8805 GCA_046732575.1 Actinomycetota bacterium | reverse complement strand
GTGAGCCCCCTCCGCCGTTGCTCGCGTACCGCCTGCGCCGGTCAGGCGGTCGCCACCTTGACCTACGTCTACTCCGACCAGACAGCCGTGCTCGGTCCGCTGGCGACGTTCGCCGAGCCACACTGCTATGACCTCTGCGACGCTCACGCACAACGGCTGAGCGCCCCCCGGGGGTGGGAGGTCCTCCGGCTGAGCCCGGACCCGTACGCCGGCCAGCCGTCGCGCGATGACCTGCTGGCGTTGGCCGACGCGGTTCGCGAAGCGGCACTGCCCCGTGAAGCCCCGATCGCCGGCTCCGAGCCGGTGGTGGTTGGCCGCCGAGGGCACCTGCGGGTCCTGCGGTCGCCGGAGTAGGGCCCGAGCACCGGTAGGGTCGCAGCGTGTCCGATCCCGCCACGATCTTCAAGGCGTACGACATCCGCGGAGTGGTGCCCGACCAGCTCGACGCCGAGGTCGCTCGATCGATCGGCTCGGCCTTCGTCGACGTCGCGGAGGTCCTGGCCGGCTGCGGCGGGGTCGTGGTCGGCCGGGACATGCGGCCTTCCTCCCCCGGCCTGGCGTCGGCCTTCGCCGACGGCGTGCTGGCCGCCGGCGCCGACGTCGTCGACATCGGCCTGGCGTCGACCGACGAGCTCTACTTCGCCTCGGGGCGGCTGGACCTGCCCGGTGCCATGGTCACCGCGAGTCACAATCCGTCCGAGTACAACGGCATCAAGCTGTGCCTGGCCGGCGCGCGCCCCCTCGCTCGCGACACCGGGCTGGCCCGGGTGCGAGAGCGGGTCATGTCAGCAGCGCTCCAGCCCGGCGGCGGCGACGGAGCCGAGCGAGGCGCACTGGAGAGCCGGGACATGCTGGCCGCGTACGCAGAGCAGCTGCGGGGACTGGTACCAGTGCGGGGACGGCCGCTCAGGGTTGTCGTCGACGCCGGGAACGGCATGGCCGGGCACACCGCTCCCGCGGTCTTCGCCGGCCTCGACATCGAGCTGGTGCCGATGTACTTCGAGCTCGACGGCACCTTCCCGCACCATCCGGCCAATCCGATCGAGCCCGAGAACCTCAGGGAGCTGCAGGCCAAAGTCACCGAGGCGGGCGCGGACGTCGGCCTCGCGTTCGACGGCGACGCCGACAGGTGCTTCGTGGTGGACGAGCTCGGCCGGGCGGTCTCCCCGTCGACGATCACCGCGCTGATAGCGACCCGCGAGCTGGCGCGCGAGCCGGGAGCAACGATCCTTCACAACCTCATCACGTCTCGGGTCGTGCCACAGGCGGTGCTCGAGCACCGAGGCGTACCGGTGCGGACCCGAGTGGGGCACTCGTTCATCAAGACGACGATGGCCACGACAGGTGCGGTCTTCGGCGGCGAGCACTCCGGCCACTACTACTTCCGGGACTTCTGGTGCGCGGACTCGGGCATGCTGGCGGCGCTGCACGTGCTGGCCGCCCTCGCCGAGACCGACTCCGCGCTGTCGGCGCTCCTTCGCCGGTTCGAGCGGTTCAGCGCGTCCGGCGAGATCAACACAACGATCGACGACCCAGAGGCGGTGCTGGTCGCCGTCGAAGGTGCATACTCCGGGCGGGACGGCATCACGGTCGACAGGCTCGACGGCATCACCGTGACGTCCGATCACTGGTGGTTCAACGTCCGCGCCTCGAACACCGAGCCCCTGCTCAGGGTGAACGCCGAAGGTGACGACGAGGCCACCATGGCGCGCATACGTGACGAAGTACTCCAACTGACCAGGAGCAACCGATGAACCTCGACCCGATCCTGCTGGAGATCATCGCCTGTCCGAACTGCCACGCCGGGCTGGTGGTCGACGAGGACGCCAACGAGCTCGTCTGCAGCTCGTGTGGCTATGCCTATCCGGTTCGCGACGACATCCCGGTCCTGCTCGTCGACGAGGCCCGTAAACCAGTGGCCGGCGACGAGCCAGCGGCGACAGACGAGTAAGGCGCCGGACCCATGGGCCGCCCATGAGCGCGGAGGCGTTCAACGACGCGCTGCTCGACGACGAACGGGTGCTGCGGCTTTTCGACGACCGGCTGCGCCGTCTGGCGGAGGCGGGCCCCCGGGTACGCGTCGCGGCGGACGCGGCCGCACCTGGGCTGGCCGATCTTCCCACCCAGCAGCGCCCACGCGCGATCGTCGCTGCGGGGGCCGACGCACGGCTGTTGCGCGCGGTCCTCGAGCCGTGGTGCCCCGTCCCGTTCGTGGCCTGGCCGGGTCCCAGCCTGCCCGGGTGGGCAGGCGCGCTCGACCTGGTGGTGGTGCTCGCGCCCGCAGGCGGCGACTCGGGGACGGCGTCGGCCGTCATCGAGGCGGTCCGACGAGGCTGCAGCCTCATCCTCGCCTGCCCGGAGTCCTCCGTCCTTGCCGAGCATGCCGCGAGCCGTGACACCACTTTGCTGCCCACCCAGTCCGACGACGCCCTCGCCGTGGCAGTGGTCATGCTCCAGGCACTGCACGAGCTCGGGCTCGGACCGGAGGTGAACGCGGAGTCGGTCGCTATCGCGCTGGACGCCGTGGCGATCTCGTGCTCGCCGTTCCGGGACCTCGCGGTCAACCCCGCCAAGGAGCTGGCGATCGTGCTGGCGGACTCGCTGCCGCTGGTGTGGGGCGGCTCAGTCCTGGCGGCGCGCGCCGGTCGTCGCGTCGCCGAGGCGCTGCGCCGAACGTCAGGGCGGGCGGCCCTGGCCGCCGATGCCGAACACCTGCTGCCCGTACTGTTGTCGGCGAGCCGGCGGGACATGTTCGACGACCCGCTGTCGGAGAGCGCAGGTGACCGGCGTCCCGCACTGATCGTGCTCGACGACGGCACCGACGACGCCGCGGTGCGTGAGCAGCGCGGCCGGCTGCGGGCGGCAGCGACGAGCAAGGGAGTACGCGTGCACCAGGTCCAGTCCGCCGAGGGTCCGGAGGTGGCCAGGTACGCCTCGTTGCTGGCAACCGGGACCTATGCGGCCATCTACGTGGCCGTCGGGCTGGCCGGTGGTGGCTCCGACGAATGAGCGCAGGAGGTAGCAACAAGGCCGTGGTGGCGGCACTCGGCGCCAACCTCGGTATCGCGGTGCTGAAGTTCGCGGCCTGGCTGCTGACAGGCGCGTCGTCGATGCTGGCCGAGGCCATCCACTCCGTTGCCGACTCGGGCAACCAGGTGCTGCTGCTCGTCGGCGGGCGACAGTCGCGCCGCGAGGCCACCGAGCAGCACCCGTTCGGCTTCGGGCGCGAGCGCTACATCTACGCGTTCATCGTCTCGATCGTCCTGTTCAGCCTCGGCGGGGTCTTCGCGCTGTTCGAGGCGTACCACAAGTACCACGAAGTGCACGCCGGTCACGAGGACAAGCTGCTGACCGGACAGTGGTGGTGGGTCCCCCTGGTCGTCCTCGCCGGCGCCATCGTGCTCGAGGCGCTGTCACTGAGGACGGCCGTTCGCGAGGCGAACCTCGTGCGCCCCGAGGGGTTGGGCTGGATCAAGTTCGTCCGGACCTCGAAGGCACCGGAGCTGCCCGTCGTGCTGTTCGAGGACATGGCGGCCCTCGTCGGCCTGGTTCTGGCGTTCATCGGCGTCGGCATGGCGAAGCTGACCGACAACAGCTACTGGGATGCCGCCGGAACCGCCGGCATCGGGCTGCTCCTGGTCACGGTGGCGGTGCTGCTGGCGGTCGAGATCAAGAGCCTGCTGGTCGGAGAGGCCGCCAATGTCGAGGCCGTCGACCGGATCACGCGGGCGCTCGGCGAGGAGCCGTTGATCGAGCGGGTGATCGACCTGAGGACTCTGCACGTCGGGCCCGACGAGCTCCTTGTAGCCGCCAAGATCGCGGTCAAGCCCAGCGAGCGCTCGGTCGACGTCGCTTCGGCCATCGACGCCGCCGAGCGCCGGATCCGCTCGGTCGAGCCCATCGCGCGGTACATCTACATCGAGCCCGACATCTTCTCCGCCGACTACCGGCGCGACTCGCGGCCGGAGCCGCCGCTGCCCTCGGCTCACTGAGCCAACTACTCTGGTAGCGCAGCTGTCCGACACTTTTCACCGAGATCTCTGGAGGAACCCGGGAATGGACTTCAAGGTCGCAGACCTGTCGCTGGCCGACTTCGGTCGCACGGAGATCACCCTGGCCGAGCACGAGATGCCCGGTCTGATGGCGATGCGGCAGCGCCACGGTACGACCAAGCCGTTGTCGGGAGCCCGGATAACCGGGTCTTTGCATATGACGGTGCAGACCGCGGTGCTGATCGAGACGTTGCTCGACCTCGGTGCCGAGGTGCGCTGGGCCAGCTGCAACATCTTCTCGACGCAGGACCACGCCGCGGCGGCCGTCGCCGTCGGCCGGGACGGCACGCCTGACGATCCCAGGGGGATCCCGGTGTTCGCCTGGAAGGGCGAGACCCTGGCCGAGTACTGGTGGTGCACCCAGCAGGCGCTCGCCTGGCCCGACGGTCAGCAGGCGAACATGATCCTCGACGACGGGGGCGACGCGACTCTGCTGGTCCATCTCGGCGTCGAGTACGAGAAGGCCGGGGCCGCGCCCTCGCCGGACAGCACCGACAACCACGAGCTCAAGGAGATCCTGGCGATCCTCAACAGGTCACTGACCGAGGACGACACCCGGTGGACCCAGGTGGCCAACTCCGTCAAGGGCGTGACCGAGGAGACGACGACCGGCGTCGCGCGCCTGTATGAGCGGCAACGCGAGGGCAAGCTTCTCTTCCCCGCGATCAATGTGAACGACTCGGTGACCAAGTCCAAGTTCGACAACAAGTACGGCTGCCGGCATTCGCTGATCGACGGCATCAACCGGGCGACCGACGTGCTGATCGGCGGCAAGATCGCCGTCGTCTGCGGTTACGGTGACGTAGGCAAGGGCTGCGCGGAGGCCCTGCGCGGCCAGGGAGCCCGGGTCGTCGTCACCGAGGTCGACCCGATCTGCGCGCTTCAGGCGGCGATGGACGGCTACCAGGTCTGCACGCTCGACGAGGTCATCGACCGGGCGGACATCGTCATCACCGCGACGGGCTGCTTCCACGTCGTCACCGCCGAGCAGATGGGACGGATGAAGCACCAGGCGATCCTGGGCAACATCGGACACTTCGACAACGAGATCGACATGGCCGGGCTCGAGTCGACCCCTGGGATCGTCCGTCAGACGATCAAGCCTCAGGTCGACCTGTGGACGTTCTCCGACGGCCACTCGGTGATCGTGCTCTCCGAGGGCCGGCTGCTGAACCTCGGCAACGCGACGGGTCACCCGTCGTTCGTGATGAGCAACTCGTTCACCAACCAGGTCCTGGCCCAGATCGAGATCTTCACCAGGACCGACGACTATCCGGTCGGTGTCTACACGCTGCCCAAGCACCTCGACGAAGAGGTCGCGCGCATGCACCTCAGCGCGCTCGGTGTCTCGTTGACCGAGCTGACCGAAGAGCAGGCCGGATATCTCGGCGTCCCGGTCCAGGGGCCTTACAAGTCCGACACGTACCGGTACTGATGGACCGTCGGCACCACCGTGAGGGAGTCGTTCGACAGTGAACGGGACTCGGTCGGCTCGGGGGAGAGTCCTCGTCGTCGACGACGACCCCTCGCTGTCGGAGATGCTGATGATCGTGCTGCGCCAGGAGGGCTTCGACTCCACGGTCTGCGCCACCGGTGAGAAGGCGATGGCGGCAGTACGCGAGTTCCGGCCCGACATCGTGCTCCTGGACCTGATGCTGCCGGGCAAGGACGGCATCGACGTCTGTCGTGAGATCCGGGCTGAGTCGGGCGTGCCGATCGTGATGCTGACCGCGAAGAACGACACCGTCGACGTCGTCGTCGGGCTGGAGTCCGGTGCCGATGACTACGTCGTCAAGCCGTTCAAGCCCAAGGAGCTCGTCGCAAGGATCCGGGCGCGGCTCCGCCGTATCGAGGACCCGGCCCCGGAGAGCCTCCAGATCGGCAACCTGTCGATCGACGTCGCCGGCCACACGGTGCAGCGCGGCGATGAGTCGATCAACCTGACGCCGTTGGAGTTCGACCTGCTCGTCTGCCTGGTCCGCAAGCCGTGGCAGGTGTTCACCCGCGAGGTGCTGCTCGAGCAGGTGTGGGGCTACCGACATGCCGCGGACACCCGCCTGGTCAACGTGCACGTGCAGCGACTGCGCAGCAAGATCGAAGCCGACCCCGAGCATCCCGAGATCGTGCTCACGGTTCGCGGTGTCGGGTACAAGGCAGGTCCCGCCTGACGACAACCCCGACCGAGAGCTCCAGCGAAGCCCCCCCGCAGACCGGCATCGTCGCCGCTGCGTTGTCGCCGCTGGTGTCGGCCGGGGCGCTGTGGCGGCGCTCGATCCAGGCCCGAGTCGTGGTCAGCACTCTGGTCCTCTCTGCTCTGGTGGTGTTCCTGGTCGGGTGGGTGCTCCTGCGGCAGGTCACCGACGGCCTGCTCGACAGCAAGCGAACGGCTGCCATCTCCGAGGCGTCCGCAGGCATCCGGGACGCGCAGACGTTCCTCGACGCGGCGGAGTCGACCGGGCAGTCAGACTCGCAGGCGCTGCTGACCCAGCTCGTGTTCAACCTCGGCAACCGCGGCGGAGAGAGCCGGCTCTTCCAGATCGTCGTCACCGGCCCGGTCTCGCCCTTCACCGACGACACGTCATCTCGCAGCACGATCACCTCACCGACGATCGACGCAGCGAGCATCCCCGGGCGGCTGCGTGCGACGGTGGAGGCCGACCCGGGGGTCTGGTGGACCTACTCGCGGGCCCGCTTCGCCGACAGCGGCCAGCCTCCGGAGCCGGCCATCGTGGTCGGCTCGCAGATCGAGCTGCCGTCGCGCGGCGGTGTCTACACCCTCTATTACGTCTTCCCGCTCACCGAGCAGCAGCAGACGCTGATCGTCGTCACCCGCGCCCTCGTATCTGCCGGGGCGCTGCTGGTCCTGCTGCTCGGCGCCATCGCGTTCATGGTCACCCGGCAGGTCGTCACGCCGGTGCGGCTGGCCCGGCGGATCGCTGAACGTCTCGCCGCCGGTCGGCTCGAGGAGCGGATGCATGTGCGCGGCGAGGACGACATCGCGCGTCTCGGGATGTCGTTCAACCAGATGGCCGCCGGGCTGCAGCGCCAGATCCGCCAGCTCGAGGAGCTCTCCCGGGTTCAGCGCCGATTCGTCGCCGATGTGTCGCATGAGCTGCGTACGCCGCTGACCACGGTCCGGATGGCCGCGGACGTGCTGCACGAGGCGCGCGAGGGTTTCGACGGTGCCACCGCCCGCTCCGCCGAGCTTCTGCAGAACGAGCTCGACAGGTTCGAGTCGCTGCTCACCGACCTGTTGGAGATCAGCCGCTTCGACGCGGGCGCAGCAGGCCTCGAGCTCGACCACATCGACCTGCGCGACATCGTCCACCGGGTGGTGGAGTCGGCCCGGCCGATCGCCGACGCCTACGGGTCGGGGCTGGTCATCCGTGCGCCCGACCATCCGTGCATCGCCGAGGCGGACAGCCGCCGCATCGAGCGCATCGTGCGCAACCTCGTGTCGAACGCGATCGAGCACGGTGACGGCAGGGACATCGTCATCTGCGTGGAGTCCGGGCCGGATGCCGCCGCGGTCAGCGTGCGGGACTTCGGCGTCGGCCTCAAGCCGGGAGAGGCAGCGCTGGTCTTCAACCGCTTCTGGCGCGCGGACCCGGCCCGGGCGCGCACCTCGGGTGGCACCGGGCTCGGACTGTCGATCGCGTCGGAGGACGCCCGGCTGCACGGTGGCTGGCTGCAGGCCTGGGGCGAGGTCGGTATGGGATCGGTCTTCCGGCTGACGCTGCCACGCCGGGTCGGGGTGGTCTTCGACCGGTCACCGCTCCCGCTCTCGCCGCTGAGCGCCGACAGCGTGGTCGGCATCCCGTACGCGCGCACCGATGCGCCCGGACGCGGGCTGAGCCGTCGATGACGCGCCGGGTGAGCACGCTGCTGCTGATGCTCCTGCTGTGCGGGATGACGGCGTGCGTGCAGCTGCCCGAATCCGGTTCGGTGACCGCCGGAGGGTCGCTGGATGAGCCCGACAACGTCGCGCCACCGATCAACGCTCCCGGTGGGCCGCGACCCGGCGCCGACGCCGAGGAGATCGTCAGCACGTTCCTCCAGGCCATGGGTGCTTATCCGCAGACGCTCGACGTGGCCCGGGAGTACCTCACCGACCAGGCGGACGCGACGTGGCAGCCACTGCGCGGAACCAAGGTGATGGCCGATCGCACCGTGTCGTCGGTGGGAAGGGGGCACGTGCTGCTGAGCGGCACCGAGCTGGGAACGCTCTCCCAGCGCGGCAGCTGGACGTCCGAGCGGTTCGGCGGTGTCGGGTACCAGCGGGAGTTCAGGCTGGTACGCGAGGGCGGTGAATGGCGGATCGCCAACCCACCGCAGGCTCTGATCATCTCCAATGACTACTTCGAGCGTTACTACCAGCCGTACTCCCTGTACTTCCCCGACCCCACCGATCACATCCTGGTGCCCGACCCGATCTATCTTGTGTCCGGGCCGAAGACTCCGACGCTGCTGGCCCAGGGTCTGCTCCTTGGTCCGACTCCCTGGCTGGTCGGAGCGGTGCGCCAGATCGTGCCTGCC
Organism: Actinomycetota bacterium; assembly: GCA_046732575.1. Taxonomy (GTDB): domain Bacteria; phylum Actinomycetota; class Actinomycetes; order Propionibacteriales; family Nocardioidaceae; genus JBKPNJ01. The sequence goes on along the minus strand of JBKPNJ010000149.1, from coordinate 217 downwards.
GCGACGGTCGGTCTATCGGTACCCGTGTCGAGCTCCGGGATGGCCGAGGTTCCGCTCAGCGAGGTCGTCCTCGGGCTGGGCCCCGACGACCGGATCTCCCTGCTTGCCCAGTTCGTCTGGACGCTCGGTCAGGTGCCGGGCATCACCGCGGTGCGCCTGACCGCCGGAGGCGGACCCTTCGAGGTGGGTGGGTCCACCGAGCCGGTGCCGATCAGCT
>JBKPNJ010000148.1:0-8232 GCA_046732575.1 Actinomycetota bacterium | reverse complement strand
GGGCAGATCCCCGCCCGCCAGGCGGCCGTCAAGGCGGGGATCCCGATGTCGGTCCCGGCGCTGACTGTGAACAAGGTCTGTCTGTCCGGAATCGACGCGATCGCGCTCGCCGACCAGTTGATCCGAGTCGGCGAGTTCGAGGTCATCGTCGCCGGTGGGATGGAGTCGATGACCAATGCTCCGCACCTGCTTCCCAAGTCGCGCGAGGGCTTCAAGTACGGCGATGTCTCATTGGTCGACTCGATGGCGTACGACGGGCTGTGGGACGTCTTCACCAACCAGGCGATGGGCGCCCTGACCGAGGGTTGCAACTCCGCCGGTCTTAGCCTGACGCGCACCGAGCAGGACGAGTTCAGCGCCCGCTCCCACCAGCGCGCCGCGGCTGCGTGGAAGAACGGCATCTTCGAGGACGAGGTTGTGCCGGTCGAGGTCCCGCAGCGGCGGGGCGACCCGGTGGTGGTAGGCGAGGACGAAGGCATCCGAGGTGACACGACAGTGGAGTCGCTGTCGCGGCTGCGACCGGCCTTCGGTGCCGATGGCACGATCACCGCCGGCTCGGCCTCGCAGATCTCCGACGGCGGATGTGCGGTGCTCGTGATGAGCAAGGCACGGGCAGAGCGGCTCGGGCTGACGTGGTTGGCCGAGATCGGCGCTCATGGGGTGGTCGCCGGCCCGGACTCGGCTCTGCAGATGCAACCGGCCAATGCCATCCGGAAGGCCTGTGAGCGTGAGGGGATCACACCGGCGGAGCTCGATGTGGTGGAGATCAACGAGGCGTTCGCGGCAGTGGGGATCGCCAGCGCCAGGGAACTGGGCATCGACGAGGAGCGAGTCAATGTCAACGGCGGCGCGATCGCCCTCGGCCATCCCATCGGGATGTCCGGGGCACGCATCGTCTTGCACGTCGCGCTCGAGCTGGCGCGCCGCGGTGGAGGTGTGGGGGTCGCGGCGCTGTGCGGTGGCGGAGGGCAGGGAGACGCTTTGGTCCTGCGGGTACCGAGGGCGTGACGGCGAGCGGCCGGCGCATCGACCGTCCGCACGCAACCCGCGGCCGCCCGGACCTCGTCGAGCTGGTGGAACGCGCTCGCGCCGGTGACGCGCGCTCGGTGGGCAGGCTCATCTCGCTGGTCGAGGACGCGTCACCACTGCTGCGCCAGGTGAGCGTGCTCCTGGCGCCGCACGCCGGTCATGCCGAGGTCGTCGGAGTCACCGGGCCCCCGGGCGTGGGCAAGTCCACGTCGACCGCGGCTCTGGTCACCGAGTATCGGAAGGCCGGACAGCGGGTCGGTGTGCTGGCGGTCGACCCGTCGTCCCCGTTCTCCGGGGGTGCGCTGCTCGGGGACCGGGTGCGCATGCAGGAGCACGCGACCGACCCGGGCGTCTACATCCGCTCGATGGCCGGGCGCGGTCATCTGGGCGGGCTGGCCTGGGCGACTCCACAGGCGTTGCGGGTGCTCGACGCAGCCGGTTGCGACACCGTGCTGATCGAGACCGTGGGGGTCGGACAGTCCGAGGTCGAGGTCGCCCGGTTGGCCGACACGACAATCGTGCTGTTGGCCCCGGGGATGGGTGACGGCATCCAGGCCGCCAAGGCCGGGATCCTCGAGATCGGCGACATCTACGTCGTCAACAAGGCCGACCGTGACGGTGCGGACCAGGTGTCACGCGACCTTCGCTCGATGCTGTCGTTGGCGGAGCGGACCGAGTCGTCCTGGCGACCTCCCATCGTCAAGACCATCGCCCAGACCGGAGCCGGCATCCCTGAGGTTCTGGGGGCAGTCGCCCGGCACCGGGCGTGGATGGAGGAGACCGGCGAGCTCGATCGTCGCCGCCGGGCGCGGGCGCGCGACGAGATCGAGTCGATCGCCGTGACCGGGCTGCGCGAGCGGTTCGCCGACCTCCACGGTGACGACCGCCTCGACGAGCTCGCGGACCGAGTGGTGGTTGGCGACATCGACGCATACGGCGCGGCCGATGTGGTGATGGAAGCGTTGTGACCAGAGCCGTCACCGTTCCGGTCACCTGTACCCGAGCAGTTCAGGTCGCGTTCAGCGTGCCGTTCGAGGTGTGGATCGCCAGCCCGTCGACGATGGCTGCCGCCAGCGCCCACGGCTCGTTCGACGCTCTCGGCCGCGGCATGGGCGTCGCGGTCGCTCCTCGCCCTGTCCCGGGTGCGGCGCTCAGGCAGTGGCGGGTGTTCGGTCGCCGTGTCCCTCGCTCGGCGTGTCCTCGGCGGTCAACGGTTTGGCGATGTTCTCAAGCGTCTGCTGCTCGGCGTGCACTCCGAGGAAGATCGCGACGATGCCGCCGGCCACCATCAGCGCCGCGCCGACGTAGTAGCCGCTGGCGATGCCGGTGATGTCGCCGGATGCCGTCGCGTCGTCGATCAGCTTGCCGAAGTACAGCGGGCCGGTGATGCCGCCGACCGCGGTCCCGACGGCGTAGAAGAACGCGATGCACAGCGCCCTGGTCTCCATCGGGAAGACCTCGCTCGCGGTGAGATAGGCAGCGCTCGCGCCGGCCGAGGCGAAGAAGAAGATGACCATGCCGAAGATCGTGAGCGTGATCGCCGAGAGGTCCCCGAGAACGAAGCCGGCGACCCCCAGCAGCACTCCGGAGATGATGTAGGTGCCGGCGATCATCTTCACCCGGCCGACCGTGTCGAACAGCGACCCGAGAAGCAGGGCGCCGAGGAAGTTGCTCACCGCGAAGGCCGCGATGTAGTAGCCGGTCTGCGTCACCCCGAGGAAGGTCGAGAGGCTGTCCCCGTAGGTGAAGAAGAAGGCGTTGTACAAGAAGGCCTGACCGATGAACAACGCCAGACAGAGCACCGTGCGCTTCGGGTACAGCGTGAAGACCGTCTTGGCGATCGTCGGCAGCCCGATCGTCCTCCGCTGCCGGATCGTGATCGTCTCCGAGACCGACGGTAGCTTCCTTCCCGTCTCGCTCTCGACGGTCTCCTCGATCTCGCGGACGATCTGATCACCCTCATCCTCGCGTCCGTGGATGAAGAGCCAGCGTGGGCTCTCCGGTACGTTCCGACGGACGAACAGGATGCCGATGCCGAGCACGGCGCCGAGCGCGAAGGCGAGGCGCCAGCCGATCTCGGGGTCGACCAGCGTCGGATCCAGTAGCGGGATCGTCAGCAGCGCCCCGGCCGCCGCGCCGACCCAGAACGACCCGTTGATGGCGATGTCGATGCGGCCGCGGTACTTCGCCGGGATGAGCTCGTCGATCGCGGAGTTGATCGCGGCGTACTCACCGCCGATGCCGGCGCCGGTGATGGCTCGGCAGGTGAAGTACCACGCCGGGTTGGGCGCGAAGGCGGTGAGCACCGTGCCCACGAGGTAGACGCCGAGCGTGATCAGAAACAGCTTCTTGCGCCCGAACCGGTCGGTGAGCTGTCCGAAAAGCAGCGCCCCGAAGCATGCGCCCGCCACATAGATCGAACCGGCCTGCCCTATCTGGGAACTGGACAGACCCAGCCCCGTGTCAGGGTCCTGCAGGGCGTCCGACAGCGAACCGACGATTGTGACCTCGATGCCGTCGAGGATCCACACGGTGCCCAGGCCGATAACGATCAGCCAGTGCCAGCGGGCCCACGGAAGGCGGTCCAGCCGGGAGGGGATGTCAGTGGTGATCCGACCTGTCTCCACACCTGCGGCCATCGGGTCTCCAATCGTCGGCCGGTTGTGGTCCTGCGAGCAGAAGACCTACTCCGGGCACGGTACTACCCAATGCGGCGACCATCATGCCCCGCTGATGTGCCGACGGGCCTCGCCCGCCGGTCGGCGCGCCTTCCCGAAACAAGCCATCCGCTGCGCTACACAGTCATTGATACCGTTGACCGACGGTGACGCTCTCTGGCAAGTGTCCGCACAGCCCCCTCGAGGAGGAGTGATGACCAGCGTGGCCAAGAAGGGTTTCACCCTCCTCGTGATCGCCTTCGCTGGCTTCTACCTGTTGACCCAGCCGCAGGACGCAGCCGGGGCTGTGAAGGGAGCCATCACCGCGATAGGCGACGCTTTCGACCAGGTCGTGACGTTCTTCAGCGCACTGTTCAAATAGCGCTCGTGCGATGACCGGATGGTTCCGCCGCCTCTTCGTCGACCCGCAGATCGAGTCGCACCTGCTCAACACCGAGGGTGAGCACGTCATCGACGAGGTGCGGCACCACTGGGTCGTGTACGTCCGTGCCGGGCTCGAGGTGGTCGGTGCTGTCGCTCTGTTCGTCCTTTTCCTGTTCAGCCCGCTGGAGGTCGCCTGGCTGCCGCTGCTCCTCGCGGCGGCGCTGGCGCTGCACGCGAGCTGGAAGGCTCTGGCCGAGCACATGGACCGTTTCGTGATCACCAACATGCGGGTGTTCCGTATCCGAGGCGTCTTCAGCCGCACCCTGGCCACAATGCCGATGACGCGCATCCTCGACATCACGGTGGAGAAGCCCTTCCTTGGCAGAGTGCTCGGTTTCGGCCACTTCGTGTTCGAGTCGGCCGCGCAGGACCAGGGCCTGAGGGACATCCGGTACGTCGGCAGGCCCGACGAGCGTGATCTCATCATCCAGCGCCTGATCCAACAGTCCGGCCTGCGTACCGGACCCAAGCCCAGCTGAGGGTGCGACTCGACGGATAGCCTGCGGCCATGTCAGATCCGGGGTCAGCTGTCGGGTCAGGGCCGGTGTCCGGTCCGAAGTCCGGATCCAAGCCGCTCCCTTTCGATCCCATCGAGGAAGCTGCCCGGCACTGGAGCGCGCGATGGGACGCGGTGGATGCGATGCGAGCCGTCACGTCCCTGATGCGCGTACAGCAGCTGGTGCTCGCAGAGCTCGACGAGCTGCTCCGAACCCACGGGCTGACGTTCGCTCGGTACGAGGCGCTCGTCCTGCTCTCGTTCAGCCGCAGAGGCTCGCTGCCGCTTGGCAAGATGGGGGAGCGACTCCAGGTGCACCCGACATCGGTCACCAGCATCGTGGACCGGCTGCAACGGTCGGGCTTCGTGGTGCGGCAGCCGCATCCGCGTGACGGACGGACGGTGCTCGCCGAGATAACCGCGACGGGGCGCACGGCGGTGGAGGCCGCCACCGCGGATCTCGTGGCCGCCAGGTTCGCGCTTCGCGGGCTCGACAGCGTCGAGTTGGACGCCCTGACCGAGCTGCTGCGTCCGATCCGCAGCCGCGCCGGCGACTTCCGCTGATCCCCGCGCCCTTGGCAGTACCCCAGCGGGCCAGACCCTCGTATCGCAGACGTGAGCGGTGATCGGGAAGCCGCAGCGAGGTCGAGATGCTCGGACGTCCTAGTAGTCTGAAGGCTCACGTGGCGTACCCGCCTCGGAGGCAGAATGTGTTCGGGCGGTCACTCGGGTACACCCGCCGCTGCGACCTGGAGGTAGCCATGACGCCGGAGGAGATCGAGGCCGGCCGCGATCGATGGCAGCAGCGATACGCGCAGAGCCACGTACGCGACCGCGACTTCAGCACCGTCTCGGACCTCGAGGTCGACCCGGTCTACGGGCCACCGGCCGGCAGCGAGTATCCGGGGTTCGAGCGGATCGGCTGGCCGGGTGAGTTCCCGTTCACCCGCGGCCTGTACGCATCCGGCTACCGGGGACGCACCTGGACGATCCGACAGTTCGCCGGCTTCGGCAGCGCGCAGCAGACCAACGACCGCTACAAGATGATCCTCGCCGCCGGCGGGGGCGGACTCAGTGTCGCGTTCGACATGCCGACGCTGATGGGTCGCGACTCCGACGAGCCCATGTCGCTCGGCGAGGTGGGGCACTGCGGCGTCGCCATCGACTCGGCAGTCGACATGGATGCGCTCTTCGATGGCATCCCCCTCGACGGCATCTCTACCTCGATGACGATCTCGGGACCCGCCGTACCGGTCTTCTGCATGTATCTCGTGGCGGCCGAGCGGCAGGGCGCCGACATCGGCAAGCTCAACGGGACGCTGCAGACCGACATCTTCAAGGAGTACATCGCTCAGAAGGAGTGGCTGTTCCCCCCGGAGCCGCATCTGCGGCTGATCGGTGACCTGATGGAGTACTGCGCGGCAGAGATCCCTGCCTACAAGCCGCTGTCGGTCTCGGGCTACCACATCCGGGAGGCCGGCTCGACCGCCGCCCAGGAGCTCGCGTTCACCCTCGTGGACGGGTTCAGCTACGTCGAGCTCGGACTGTCCAGAGGGCTAGACGTCGACGCGTTCGCACCGGGGCTGTCATTCTTCTTCGACAGCCACGTCGACTTCTTCGAGGAGATCGCCAAGTTCCGCGCGGCCCGACGCATCTGGGCGCGCTGGATGCGCGATGTGTACGGAGCGAAGACAGCCAACGCGCAGTGGCTGCGCTTCCACACCCAGACCGCAGGCGTCTCACTCACCGCTCAGCAGCCGTACAACAACGTCGTGCGTACCGCCGTCGAGGCTCTGGCCGCCGTGCTCGGCGGCACCAACTCGCTGCACACCAACGCGCTCGATGAGACGCTCGCACTGCCGACCGAGCAGTCCGCGGAGATCGCCCTGCGTACCCAGCAGGTCCTGATGGAGGAGACCGGCGTCGTCAACGTCGCCGACCCGCTCGGAGGCTCGTGGTACGTCGAGGCGCTCACCGACAGGCTCGAGGCCGAGGCGGAGGCCATCTTCGACCAGGTCAAGCAGATGAGCGGCGCCGAAGGAGAGCGGCACCCGATCGGGCCGATGACCTCCGGAGTGCTCCGAGGGATCGAGGACGGCTGGTTCACCGGCGAGATCGCCGAGTCTGCGTTCCAGTACCAGCAGAAGCTCGAGAAGGGCGACAAGCGGATCGTCGGGGTCAACGTGCACAACGCCACCGTCACCGGCGAGCTCGAGATCCTCAGGGTCTCCCATGAGGTCGAGGCCGTGCAGGTCGGCCTGCTGGGCAGGCGGCGCCACGGAAGGGATGAGCGGGCGGTGGATGACGCGCTCGGCGACATGGTCGCCGTGTCACGCACCAGCGGCAACATGATCCCGGCCATGCTCGAGGCCGCCCGGGCCGAGGCGACCCTCGGCGAGATCTGTGCGGCGCTGCGCACCGAGTGGGGCGAGTACCGTGAGCAGGCCCGGTTCTGAGCCGATGTGGGGCGGTCGGCCGGACTCCCCGCTGTACGAGTGACCGGGGTGGGAGAAGATAGGCGCCATGACCACCGGAAACTTCTCCCGACCGGGCGCCTTCGACCTCTCGGCGCTGGCCAGTAGGCAGGCCGCTCCGGGCACCGGCGGAGCGGGCGGCTTCAGTATCGACGTCAGCGACGCCGACTTCGACATGGTGATCGAGAGCTCGATGCAGCACCCGGTGGTCCTGAGCTTCTGGTCGGCGAAGTCAGCCCCCTCGGTGCAGGTCAACCAGACGCTGGACAGGCTGGCCGACGAGTTCGCCGGACAGTTCCTGTTCGCCAAGGTCGACGTCGACGCCGAGCCCAGGATCGCCAGCGCGGTCGGGGTGCCCGGTGTTCCCCTCGTCGCGGTCGCGCTGCGCGGCCAGCTCGCACCGCTGCTTCAGCAGCCGGTTCCCGAAGCCGAGCTGCGTGCGGTGCTCCAGCAGGTCGTCCAGGCGGCGGTCGCCAACGGCGTGACCGGCCGAGCGGCCCCCCGTCCGGCGGTCCAGCCGGACGACGCAGACGAGCCGGTCCCCGACGCGCGGTATGTCGCCGCCGAGGAGGCTCTTGAGCGGGGTGACCTCGAGACCGCGCACGCCGCGTACCAGGCTCTGCTGGAGCAGAGCCCGGGCGATCAAGAGGCTCTGTCCGGCCAGGCCCGGGTCAGGCTCCTGACCCGTACCCGCGGCGTCGACCTGGAGTCGGCACGTGCGGCGGCCGAGACAAGTCCCGACGATGTCGACGCCGCGTCCCTGGTGGCCGACCTCGACCTGCTCGGCGGGCGGGTCGACGAGGCGTTCAACCGGATGATCGGCGTGGTCAGCGCCACCGTCGGAGACGAACGTGACCGTGCCCGTGCTCACCTCATCGACCTGTTCGCCGCCGTCGGCGACGAGGACCCCCGGGTACGCAGCGCCCGCCAGCGCCTCGCCAGCGCCCTGTTCTAGCTCCGGGGCGATCGAGCCTCTCGCCTCTTGTGACGGGGTGCGACAAGTGTCGGATGGCGCCGCACAAGTGTCGGATGGCGCCGCACAAGTGTCGGATGGCGCCGCACAAGTGTCGGATGGCGCCGCACAAGTGTCGGATGGCGCCGCACAAGTGTCGGATGGCGCCGCACAAGTGTC
>JBKPNJ010000147.1:0-16453 GCA_046732575.1 Actinomycetota bacterium | reverse complement strand
TACTGATCACGGCTGTGGCCACTGTCGGTGCGTTCATCTACAACCTCGCAGCCAGTCTGCTGGGCGGACTCGAAGTCACACTGGCCGAGGACTGATATCCCGTTTGGGTGGCCCTGCCGGCGTGGGATAACCTGCCTCGGCAGCACCTGAGTTCACCCGGGCCTATAGCTCAGACGGTTAGAGCGCTTCCCTGATAAGGAAGAGGTCAGAGGTTCAAGTCCTCTTAGGCCCACCCGCTGACCAGGCTATCCTCGTCCCAGCCACCTCTGGGTGCGAATGGGCCCCCTCAGATCATCGCAGTCAAGCCAACGGCTCGGACTGCGTGTCAGTGCTCAACCCTATGCGATGCGGGAAGCGGTGCACCTCCTGCGGCCAGCCGACCGCCACCGCGATCCTGCCCGCCCAATACCGGGCCTCCGCATCATCGGGTACATCGACGACCGCGAAACCGCCGAGGTGCTCCTTGGTCTCGATGAACGGTCCGTCGGTGAATACGGGAGAGCCGCTGCTCGGGTCGACGCTGCACACGACGGTCGATGCATCCAGACCGCCGTCGCTGAAGACGAAGACACCCGCGGCAGTCATCTCCTCGATCACCGCCCTGCCGGAGGTGCCCCTCTCGCGCAGCTCGTCCAATGTGAGGTCGGGCACCCACTCGTCGTTGAAGGCAATCAGGTACAGCGCCATCTCCAGGCTCCTCTGGTTACGGGCAGCCCGACGGCTGCCCCTCACCTTCTCCACGAGCGCACTCGCGTCGATACGACACCATGGCCAAGATTAAATCCCATCCCTTCCGCATCGACGTTCGGTCGAACCGACGGTCGACGGACAGACTGCCCGAGCCTCCGCACGCTGCGTCACACCGTCGCTCGCCGGCGGCATAGGTCCTGCAGGCGTGCTTCTCGGCGGGTGCTGCGTCGTTGACCAGCTGTCAGGCGAGGGTCAGCACGTCATCGTCCGTGGGCGCATACTTCGAGGTCCTCGTTCCGAGGGCTTCCGATGCAGCTGAAAGTGCTTGACCTAGACTCCTCATACCCGCACCGCGAAGGGACGCCATGGTCAAGAAGCTGTTCGTCGTTGCCCTCGCCGCCGGCGCCGCGAAGGTCGTCCTCGCCAGAAGGCAGGCCGGACAGGCCGAGCAGAACCTTTGGGCGGAGGCAACCGACCCGGTCCAGCCTGGTCGTTGAACCGCGTGTGGGTGTGGCGACCATCCCGGGGACGTAGCTCAACTGGCAGAGCACTGCCTTTGCAAGGCAGGGGTTGAGGGTTCGAGTCCCTTCGTCTCCACCAAGGCATCCGCGGCCGTCGTGGGACTCACATCGGACGTAGGGCTCCGCCGTGGGAAAGCTCGTTGCGAGCGGGGGCATGCCTTTGACAATTGGTGTAACTTCGGTGCTTTCCATGATGGTCATATCAGCCCCAATAGCAGGAGCCATGCATACATCGGCGTGTCGAAAGCGAAACAGGAGCGGTTCTGTCACGTGGCTGAGACGGCGGAGTTGAGCTTGGGAGCGGCTACGCCGCCCGTACCGTCCTGCCACCGCCAAGCAGCGAAGATGTGGACGTGCCGTGTCTGACCGGGGCGTCACGTTGCCTGCAGCCGACGCTGTCCCGCTACTGCAGATGACGGGCATCGTGAAGGAGTTCCCCGGTATCCGCGCCCTGGCCGGCGTCGACCTCGACGTGGTCGCGGGCGAGGTGCACTGCCTGCTCGGACAGAACGGGGCGGGCAAGTCGACTCTGATCAAGGTGCTCGCCGGGGTCCATCAACCCGAGGACGGTCAGATCAGGTGGGATGGAGAGCCGGTCAGGTTCAACACACCGGTGGCGGCGATGAAGCGGGGCATCGCCACGATCTATCAGGAGCTGGATCTGGTCGACGGGTTGTCCGTGGCCGACAACATCTTCCTGGGCCATGAGGTCTCGGTCGCCGGTATGAGCAACCGCGGCTCGACGAACTCCCGCGCCGCGGAACTGCTCGCCCGGCTCGGTCATCCGGAGATCCGGGCGAGCCGAGATGTCGGGTCGCTGTCGGCAGCGGCGAAACAGATCGTTTCGATGGCCCGGGCGCTGTCGCGTGAGGCGCGGCTGATCGTGATGGACGAGCCGTCGGCGGTCCTCGACTCCGAGGAGGTCAACAACCTCTTCCGGGTGATTCGCGAGCTCACAGAGCACAACGTCGCCGTTGTCTACATCTCGCACCGCCTCGAAGAGATCCGTCAGATCGGCGACCGGGTGACGGTGCTCAAGGACGGGCGGACGGTGGCGACCGGTCTGTCTGCAAGCGACACGCCGACCGGGGACGTGATCAAGCTCATGACCGGGCGGTCGATCGAGTACGTGTTCCCATCCCGGCAGCCCTACACCGACGGCGCGGCGGACGCGCTCGTGGTGGAAGGGCTGACGCGGAAGGGGGAGTTCAGCAACGTCAGCCTGAGGGTGCGTGCGGGAGAGATCCTAGGGTTCGCCGGACTCGTCGGGTCAGGACGCTCCGAGGTCCTCGAGACGATCTACGGCGCGCGGCGGCCGACCGCAGGGTCCGTCGCCGTCGAGGGCAAGAAGCTGCGCCCCGGCTCGGTGGTATCAGCAGTCCGGGCCGGCGTCGGCCTGGCGCCGGAGGAACGCAAGAGCCAGGCACTCCTGCTCGACGAATCCGTGGCCAGCAACATCACGCTGTCGACCATGGGCCGGTTCTCGAAGCTCGGCTTCACCCGACGCCGTGCCGAAGTCGAGGCCTCCCGTCACCAGGTGGATGCCGTCAACATCCGGCCTCCTGGTGTTCGCCGGCCGGCCCGGACCCTGTCGGGCGGCAATCAGCAGAAGGTTGTCCTGGCACGCTGGCTTCTCATGAACTGCCGGGTGTTGCTGCTCGACGAACCAACCCGTGGTGTCGACATCGGGGCGCGCAGCGAGATCTACCGGCTGATCCGAACCCTTGCCGACGAAGGGATCGCGGTGGTCGTGGTGTCGAGTGAGATCGAGGAGGTGCTCGGCCTCTCCGATCAGGTTGTCGTGATGCGCGAGGGTGCGGTGGTGTTCCAGGGGCCCTCAGAGGAGCTCGACGAGGCAAAGGTGCTCAATCTAGTGATGGAAGGCGGCGCCGCATGACACAACCCCCACACGCGGTCGGTGGTGCGAGCGACGGACCCGACACATCCGTGGATGTGCCGTCCGCGGACGAGTCCGAGCGGGTCGAGCGAACGGCTCAAGCCACCGACCACGGGTCGCGGTTCACCGGGCTGTGGCGCAACCTCGCGCTCATCGTCGCGCTCGTTGTGCTCTTCATCCTCGGCTGGGCCTCCGCTCCCGACACTTTCATGACCTCTGAGAACATCTTCGAGATCCTGCGCCTGGCCTCGGTGATCGGTGTTGTCAGCATCGGGATGACGTTCGTCATCACCGGCGGCGGTATCGACCTGTCCGTCGGCGCCATCGTCGCCTTGTGCACGGTCTGGGCGACGACCACGGCAACGCAGTCGATGGCCGACGACAGCCACTGGTCGTTGGTGGTGCTCGCCTCGATCCTGGTGGGGACCGGGTGCGGCCTGGTCAACGGCATGTTCATCGCCTACGGCAAGGTGGCGCCGTTCATGATGACTCTCGCCATGCTCGCGGCAGCGAGAGGGTACGCCGAGCTCCTGTCGGACCGCCAGACGCAGACGCTGACTGTGCTCGGCTACGCCGACTTCTTCCGCAGCAGGCCCTTCAATGTGCCGATGCTGGTGATCATCTTCGCGGTGATCGCCTTGGCCGGCTGGGTGCTGCTCAACCGTACGACCTTCGGCAGGAGAACGGTCGCGGTCGGCGGCAACCCGGAGGCGGCCAGGCTTGCCGGCATCAACGTCAAGGTCCACACCGTGATGCTGTATGCCCTGGTAGGGCTGTGCTGCGGCATCGCCGGCGCCATGCTGCTGGCCCGCGTCGGCGCCGGAACCTCGACGAACGGCACTCTCTACGAGCTGGACGCGATCGCCGCGGTCGTCATCGGCGGGACCTTGCTCAGCGGCGGCCGGGGCACGATCACCGGAACCGTGCTCGGCGTACTCATCTTCACGCTTCTCCAGACGCTCTTCATCCAGAACAACCTGTCCAATGCCGCTCAGGCCATAGCCAAGGGAGCGATCATCGTGATCGCTGTGCTGCTTCAACAACAGCTGGCCCGCTCAAGCCGACATACATCGACCTAGTCCCCGTACCGAGTCCACTCGCCTCACTCCTGAGGCAGATCCTTGAGGAGATCACATGACCACTCCCCACACGCCAATTCTCGGCCGACGCGGTTTCGTGTTCGGTGGCACCGCGGTCGGTGTCAGTGCCTTGCTCATCGGCTGTACCGGCAACGAATCGAACGGTGCAGACCAACCGGCCGTGGCCACCGGCGGCGGCAGCGACAACGCGAAGCCCGGCAAGGCCGTCACCATCGGATTCGCCGCACCCGCGGCCGACCACGGCTGGATCGCCGCCATCACCAACAACGCAACGTCACAGGCGAAGGCTTTCCCGGACGTGACCTTGAACGCCGTCGAGGGCAGCAATGACAGCAACACGCAGGTCACCCAGATGGCGAACCTCGTTGCGGACGGTGTCGACGCCATTGTGATCCTCCCGTTCGACGGCAAGGAGCTGACGCAGGCTGGGCTGGATGCCATGGCGAAGGGGATCCCGGTGATCAACCTCGACCGGATCTTCGACACCCCGCTGGCGTATCGGACCTGGATCGGCGGTGACAACTACGGCATGGGCGTGTCTGCGGGCAACTACATCGCGTCCAGGCTCGACGCCTCGTCGAACCCGGTGATCGCCGAGATCGCGGGGATCGACAGCCTCCCACTCACCCAGGCGCGCAGCGAGGGGTTCAAGGATGCCCTGGCCAAGTCTGGGCTGAAGGTCACCAACCGGGTTGCCGCCGAGTTCACCGCCGAGTCCGGTGAGAAGGTGACCTCCCAGCTGCTGCAGGCGGCGCCGAAGATCGACGCGATCTGGAACCACGACGATGACCAGGGCCTCGGTGTCCTTTCCGCGATCGACAACGCGGAACGTGACGAGTTCTTCCTCGTCGGTGGAGCCGGATCGAAGAACATGATGGAGCTGATCAAGGCGGACAACAGCGTGGTGAAGGCCACAGTCACCTACCCGCCGTCGATGTCCTCCGACGCGATCTCACTCGCCCGCCTGGTCGCTCAGGGACGCGGCTTGGCGGATCTGGTCGAGCCGGAGATCCCCGCGTCCATCACCGTCGCTTCCGTCACCGTCACCAAGGACAACGTGGACAAGTACATCGGTCTGGCCTTCCCGTCCTGACGAACGTCTCCGGACAGGGGCCTAGGGTCACGGGATGGACATCTCAATTCGTCACAACCCTGGTTTCGCCGTCGCTCGGTGCATGCTTGGGTCCGGCGAGACGATCCGCGCGGAATCCGGTGCCATGATGGCAACCTCGGCCGGCGTCGCAATCGAGGCGAAGGCAACCGGTGGACTGATGAAGTCGCTGAAGAGAAGCGTGCTCGGCGGCGAGTCATTCTTCATCACGTCGCTCACCGCGCCTGCCGGAGGCGGCTGGGTCGACTGTGCCGCGCGGCTGCCCGGCGACGCGGTGGGGCTCCCGGTCTCCGAGGGTCTCAACATCACCCGTGGCTGCTATCTGTGTTCCGACGCCGACGTTGCCATCGACACCTCCTGGGGCGGCTTCAAGAACCTGGCAGGGGGGGAGGGCGGCTTCCTGGTCCGGGCGTCGGGTCAGGGCCGGGTGGTGCTCGCTGCGTACGGGGCCATCGATGTGGAGACTCTCGAACCGAGCGATTCGCTCGTGGTGGACTCCGGTCACATGGTCGCATGGGACAACAGCGTCCAAGCGCAGCTGCGCCGCGCCGCGGCGGGGGGGCTGATGCAGTCGGCCAAGAGCGGTGAGGGCTTCGTGTTCGACGTCCAGGGCCCGGGCCGGATCTGGACGCAGTCACGCAATCCGGCCGAGTTCGTGGCGTGGATGACGAGCGTCCTGCCGTTCTCCCGCGACTGACCGGGTCACAGGGGTTTGCCGTCGCATACTCTGACGCCGCTGTCAGGTCCCGAGGGTGGTCCCCGGGGGAATGTGCCCACCCTCGCCCTCCACGCTGGCCCGTCCGACGACGCGAACGGAGGAGCCGAACGTCCAGTCACCTCTGACGACGAGGGATGAGGCGGCGGAGAGGCTGGGCACACCGTGGGGGAAGCGAGCGTCGAGTTGGCCGACGAGCCTGTACGACGGCCCGAGATCCACGAACGGGATCTCCCGGGGTATCTGGTGCAGGACGGCATCGTCGTCGAGTCGGTAGCAGTCGCTGCGGAGGACAAGCAGGTCGTTGGTGGACTTGACGGGGATGAACCGGTCGCGCCGGACCTCGATGGTGGTGGCCTCGGTGAAGAGCTCGATCGCGGCACCCACCGCGGTCTCGATCTGGATGACCTGCGGGGTGTCGGGGTCGGTCGGGTCGACGGTCTTGCGGTTCAGGATCAGTGGCAGCCTCAGGACGCCGTGCTGTGTCTCCAGGAGCGCTTGCAACGCGGCCACGTCGAACCAGACGTTGTTGGTCGAGGCGAATCGATGCCGCGTCAGATCCGACAGCGCCTCCAGATCTTGCGGCGGGGTCTGGGCGGTTTCCCGCAGCACGATGCGGCTGTCGCGCTTGCGGACGGCGAAGTGTCCACCTTTTCGGTCACTTGGCGTGCGACGCACCGCCTCGACCGCGAACGGCGCGCCGCTTTGCGCGAACCAGCCGGCCACGGCGGCGCTCGGTACCGCGCCCAGGTTGTCGGCGTTCGACACGAAGACCTGGGAGTACCCGCCGTCGAGCATGGCGCTCAGCAGCCCGGCGGCGTACATGGCCGGGTAGAGATCACCGTGACCGGGTGGGCACCATTCGAGGTCCGGCTGGGTCGGCCAGCTCACCGGTGTCAGGTCCTCAGCGAGCAGTTTGGGCTCCTTGTTCTGCAGCAGGTCCAGCGGCAGGTCGCTCGGCAACCCTGGGTATGCCCTGAGGGCCGCGAGCGAACCGGTCCGGGTGCGGAAGGAGTTCATCAACAGCAGGGGCAGGCGGACGCCGTACCTTGCACGAATGCTCAGCACCTGGCGAGCGATCACGTCGAGGAACGAAAGGCCGTCGCGGACCGGGAGCAGGGACTTGGCGCCCGAGATGCCCATCGATGTGCCGAGCCCGCCGTTGAGCTTGAGAACGACTGTGCCCGCGAGTGCCCGCCGGGCGAGTTCCTGGGACACCCGCCGGTGATCGAGGGCATCCATCTGGAGAGGCCGGATGCCGGCTTCGTCGACCATGCCGCTGTCCCCGCCTTCGACACGGCGATAGCAGTCGGCGAACACGTCGATGGCCAGCGGATCCACACCGGCGGCTTCCATCTTGCGCCGCGCGAGCGCAAGGCCACTGTCACTCATACGGGCTCAGCCTGATCACGTCCCCAGAACGGCGGCCCGGCGTGGTATGACTGCGCCGCCTGCAACATCGCCGGCCGGTGACGGACCAGGAGGATGGGCGGGGAGAATGAGATGAGCATGATGCTATCGCCACCTCGATGGAGGGACAGACCTATTTGAGACCGGCCGGCCGCCCGACGTGAGCCGCTGGTTCACGCCCAGTCTGCTGGCCCTGCACCTGCTCGCGCTGATGCTCTGTGGCGTCATGGTGGCCGCAGGGATATGGCAATGGCGCTCGTACGAGTCCAACCAGCGGCAGTCGTCGGCAACGGCGCTGGCCGAGTTGGCCTCGGCGGAGCCGGTCAGGCTGTACAGCGTGATGGGGCCCGACGACGCGTTCCCTGACGACGCAGTGGGCAGGCGGGTCGTCGTCAGCGGCCGGTACGCACGGCCGCAGTTCTTCGTCACGGACCGCAGCCAGGGAGGCCGACCAGGAGTTTGGGTTCTGACGCCCCTGGTGACGGCGGCCGGTGCGGCGATCCTGGTGGTGCGCGGCTGGGTCGACGACCTCACCGACCCGGTCACTGAAGTACCGGCGGGGCCGGTCACGATCACCGGTTCCCTGGAGCCACCGGAGTCCGCGGACTCAGCCGGCGCGGACGCGGTGGACCGCGGCCGTCAGGTCCCCGTCGTGGCGACCTCGGTACTCGTCGGGAGGGTGCCCTTCGACCTCTACAGCGCCTATCTGATCGCTGAGAACCAGACACCCCGGCCCCGGGTGGGTCTGGTCCCGGTCACCCCTCCACGACCCGCTGTCTCCTCGTGGGCCGGGCTGCGCAACGTCTTGTACTCGGTGCAGTGGTTCGTCTTCGCCGGCTTCGTTCTCTACATGTGGTGGCGGATCTGTCGAGAGCGGACTCAGGTAGCGTGAACGGTTGTGAGGTCCCCGCTGGTGCCGTACCGCGTGATGGCCACCATCGTCGGCGTCTTCCTGATCATCTTGATCTGCATCGGCGTGCCTCTGGAGCACCTGGCCACGGAGGGGTCTGACCCGCAACGGTTGGGCGCGTGGATCGCCACCGTGCTGGGCACCGCTCACGGCTTCCTCTACATGATCTTCATCGTCACAGCTGTGATCCTGTCGCGGACCTGCCGCTGGTCGATCGGGTTCACGCTGCTGATCATCGTCGCCGGAACGATCCCGTTCGTCTCGTTCATCGGTGAGCGCAAGGCAACCAGAGCCGCACGCTCCGACCTCGCCGAGAGATCACCGCAGGACTCGGCGGCCTGAGGACACCGACGGTGACCCGGGTCCCGTCGGTTTCGTTCTCGGCGTTCCCGGGTCGAGGTCGACGGCGAGCACTTTCCGGACGGCGGGATCGTCAACTCGATAACGATCGGCCCGGGCGATCGAGCTCGGTGCACACCATATCTACGTCCTGCGGGCTGGGCCGGGTGGACCGGCGGTTGTCGGCCCGGATCGACGCCAACCCAGTGCATCGCTAGGAGCTGTGAAGGTGTGCTCAAGGAGCCCGAGCGACACCGATGCGGAGGTGGTTGACTGGCCTGCGACGAAACGCACGAAGGGACACTTGATGCCGCAGCAGGTCCAGGCCGTCATCGCGCTCAGCAAGGGCCAACCCGTCAGCCTCGAAACGGTCAACATCCCGGACCCTGGCCCGGGTGAAGCCGTCGTCGCGGTGCGCACGTGCGGGGTCTGCCACACCGACGTCCACTACCGCGACGGTGGGATCACCGACGAGTTCCCGTTCATGCTCGGCCATGAGGCGGCGGGAGTCGTCGAGGCGGTGGGCGACGGCGTGACCGAGGTGGCCCCGGGCGACTCGGTCATCCTCAACTGGCGAGCTGTGTGCGGTCAGTGTCGGGCCTGCCTGCGAGGTCGGCCGCACTACTGCTTCGACACCCACAACGCCCGGCAGAAGATGACGCTCGAGGACGGCACCGAGCTGTCTCCCGCGCTCGGGATCGGAGCCTTCGCGGCCAAGACACTGGTCGCGGCAGGACAGTGCACCAAGGTGGATGCTGCCGCCAGCCCGGCCGCGGTCGGCCTGCTGGGATGCGGGGTGATGGCGGGCATCGGTGCGGCGATCAACACCGGCGCTGTCGGCCGCGGTGACTCGGTGGCGGTGATCGGCTGTGGCGGGGTCGGCTGCGCCGCGGTGGCGGGTTCCGCCCTGGCCGGCGCTCGCCGCATCATCGCCGTCGACATCGACGATCGCAAGCTGGCCTGGGCGCAGGACCTCGGCGCGACCCATACCGTCTCCGCGACCGAGCATGATGTCGTCGAATCGATCCGCGATCTGACCGATGGCTTCGGCGCCGACGTGGTGATCGAGGCCGTCGGGCGGCCGGAGACCTACCTCCAGGCCTTCTACGGCCGGGACCTCGCGGGAACCGTCGTGCTCGTCGGCGTCCCCACCCCCGACATGCGGCTGGAGCTGCCCCTGATCGACGTCTTCGGCCGGGGTGGGTCGCTGAAGTCGAGCTGGTACGGCGACTGCCTGCCCAGCCGTGACTTCCCGATGCTCGTGGACCTCTACCTGCAGGGACGACTGGACCTCGACGCGTTCGTGAGCGAGACGATCGGGCTCGGCGACGTCGAGGCCGCGTTCGACAAGATGCACCGCGGCGAGGTGCTGCGATCAGTGGTCGCGCTGTGAGTGACGTTCGCGTCGAGAAGGTCGTCACATCCGGCACCTTCAGTCTCGACGGCGAGACATGGGACGTGGACAACAACGTCTGGTTGATCGGGGACGAGTCGCAGGTGCTTGTCGTCGACGCGGCCCACGACGCGGGTGCCATCGCGGATGCCGTCGACGGACGTGAGGTCGTCGGGATCGTGTGTACGCACGGCCACGACGACCACATCGGAGAGGCGCCCGAGCTGGCCGGCCTGGTGGACGCGCCGGTGTACCTGCACCCGGAGGACCAGCCACTGTGGGGGATGACCCATGGGCACCTGCTGGCCGACGAGGAGCTCAGCGACGGGCAGGTACTCACCGTGGCGGACACCGACGTTCACGTCCTCCACACCCCGGGACATGCGCCGGGCGCGGTGTGCCTCTACGTCCCGGCCATCGGTGAGGTGTTCACCGGCGACACCCTGTTCGCCGGAGGTCCGGGCGCGACGGGTCGCTCGTACTCGGACTTTCCCACGATCATCGAGTCGATTCGCTCACGCCTGCTCACGCTCCCAGGCGAGACGCTGGTACACCCTGGACACGGCGAAGACACCCGCATCGCCGACGAGGCCCCGCACCTGCAGGATTGGATCGACAGGGGCCACTAGGCCAGGCTCACCGGTCCCGGGCCACCCGCTCGGCTCAGACCTCCTGCTCGCCGGTTGGCTCGGCGACCGGCTCGACCGATGTCTCCTCGAGGGGCTCGTCGGGGGTCGTGGCCGGATGCGGCTCGTCGGCGTTGTCAGCGACAGCCTCGTCCGGGCCGGCGGCAGCCGCGTCCTCGGTGACAGGGGCCCCAGCCGCGGTGCCGTCACCGGTGCCGTCGAATGACGAGCTCGCTCCGGGCTGGTAGGCCTGCTGCCACTGGTCGTTGGCATCCTTGCCGGAGAACCACTTGTAGGCGGCGGCGATGGCCCCGCCGAGTCCGACAGCGAGCAGCAGCTTGCGCAGGCGATGCTTGCTGGCCGGCGGCTCCGGCTCACCGCGAAGTGCGGCGACTGCGGCCACTCCGCGACGCTTGGCCTCTTTCCGGTACGGCGCGCTGGCCGCGGCTGCCGCGGTCACCGCCGCCGCGACCGGAGGCGCAATGTCGTGCTGCAGCTGACGGGTCCGCTCCGCGGCCTGCTCGGCCACCGGGCTGAGCTTCTCCTTGGCGGAGCTCGCGGCGTCTCGTACCACCGGAGTGACTTTCGTCCGCGCGTCATCGAGCAGCGGAGCGACCCGCTCCCTGGCGGTGACCGCAGCATCATGCACCACCGGAGCCAGCTTCTCCTTGGTCTGCTCAGCCGCTGGAGCGAGGGACTGCCGGGCCCGGTCTTTGAGCTCGCGAGCGCTTGTGCTCACGGTGCCTCCTTGATAGTGCGCGTGTAACGGTCTGGGTAAACGACGCCGCCATCCTAGGTGCTCCACTCTGACGCGTCGGTCCGGGTCTTGCCAGCCGGGCAGGGCCCCGGACTCCGCCCACCGCGTGACAGGATGGCCGAGACTCGACAGTGAAAGGCGGCCGCCCGTGGCAGAGGACTTGTACGCGACTCTGAGAACGTCAAAGGGTGACATCGTTGTCAAGCTGTTCCCCGATCACGCACCCGAGACCGTCCGGAACTTCGTCGGGCTCGCCGAGGGCACGAAGGAGTGGAAGGACCCGCGGACCGGTAAGGCGTCGACCGCGAGGTTCTATGACGGGCTCGGCTTCCACCGAGTGATCGAGAACTTCATGATCCAGGGGGGCTGCCCGCTCGGGACCGGGACCGGCGGACCGGGCTACCAGTTCAAGGACGAGCCACACCCGGAGCTCACCTTCGCCGAACCGTACCGGCTGGCGATGGCCAACTCCGGCCCCGGCACGAACGGCTCGCAGTTCTTCGTCACGCTCGCCCCGACCACCTGGCTGAACTTCAAGCACACCATCTTCGGCGAGGTGGCCGACGAGGACAGCCGGAAGGTCGTCGACGTCATCGGCGCAGTGAAAACCGACTCACGGGATCGACCGCTGGAGCCGGTGCAGCTCGACGGAGTGGAGATCGAGCGCCGTTAGACTCGTGGAGTGAGGCCCGTCGGCGTTGGTGAGACTCAGGTGGTCGCGGTGGTGTCGCCTGCCGGGGCAGCTGGAACGCCATGACCGACCCCTCGGCCGTGACCGTGCCCCGGTGCTTCAAGCACCCCGAGCGCGAGACCTACATCCGTTGCCAGCGCTGCGGCCGCTACATCTGTCCCGACTGCATGCACCAGGCATCGGTCGGATTCCACTGCCCGAAGTGCGTTGCCGAGGGAGCCGCCAGCACCCCCCGCGCGCGCAGCAGCTATGGCGGTGCGGTGGTCGGCGGTGGGTCGGCGCTGGTCACCAAGGCCATCATCGCGGTCAACGTCGCGGTGTTCCTGCTGATCCACCTGACCGGCGGAGTGACCAGCCCGCTGCTGCTCCGGACGGAGTTGGTGGCCCACCAGGATTTCTTCTTCCAGGGGTCGGTGTACACCGGCGTCGACGGCGGGGCCTACTGGCGGCTCCTCACCAGCACCTTCGTGCACGTCCAGATCTTCCACCTGCTGTTCAACATGTTCGCGATCTGGATCTTCGGCCCCGCTCTCGAGTCGCTGCTCGGACGCTGGCGCTACCTGGCGCTGTACCTCACCTGCGCGTTGGCGGGCTCCGTCTCGGTGTACGTGCTCAGCAGTCCCCAGGTTCCGACCATCGGCGCGTCCGGCGCCGTCTTCGGGCTGCTGGGCGCCGCGCTGGTGATCTCCTACCAGCGCAAGCTCGACGTCACCTGGCTGCTGGTGATGCTTGGGTTCAACCTCGTGTACGGATTCATCCGGCCCGACATCAGCTGGCAGGGACACGTCGGTGGACTGCTGGCGGGGCTGGTGCTGGGCACGGCCATCGCGTACTCCCCACGTCCGCGGCGGGGACTGATCCTGGGTTCGGCATACGCGGTGGTCCTGACGGCGTGCGTTGTGCTCACCGCCGCGCGGACGCTCGCGCTGACCGGGTAGGCGCGGCGCCGTCCGGTGCCGTGCCTGGGACGCCGCGATTTCCACACTGTGGACAACGGCTGTGGAGAGTTACACCGCTGGCATTCGCGCGATGCGCGACCCGTTCACTCCCACTTGGTGGCGAAGACGAAGCCGATCCCGATGAGCCCCATGCCCACGAGCAGGTTCCAGTTGCCCAGTGAAGAGATCAGCGGGACGTCGTTGCCGACGGTGACATAGAAGACGACGATCCAGATCAGGCCGAGCAGCCAGAACGTCACCATCGCCGGAGCCACCCAGCGAGCCGAGCCCTTCGGCCGTTTCGCCGCCGTGGCAGAGGCAGGCGTGTAGGACCGCTTCTTTCGGGGGCGGGACTCAGGCACCGGGGCTCCTCACGATGGTGTCGTCGTCGGCTAGCGTAGTCATCGGGAGTGCAGCGACCCAGTGTCGGGCGCGTACGCGCATGGTGCGGCGGCTGAGAGGTCTCGGGGAGAGGGTCATGCGGACACCGCGTCGTCTCGGGGCGGGCGGCCGGCTGCGTGCCCGGTACTCCTCGATTGCCCGGTGGCTACGACTGGGGCCCCGCCCCGCCGACGCTCGCGCCGCGATGTGGCGGCTCGCGGTCCCGCTGACCTTCGGGGTGGCTGGCCTGCTGTTCGTCACCAGCGCCGCGAATGCCCGGGGGACCGACCTCCGCCCCGGTCGTTACACCGACCTTCAGGACCTGGTCGAGGCCCGAAGTGATCGCGTCGAGGGTCTTCGACAGCAGGCGTCGGCGCTGCAGGACTCGATCGACCGGCTGTCGGCGGGCATCGACGACCAGCGGGTCCAGGCGCTGCGCTCACAGCTGCACAGGCTGGCGCCGGTCGTCGGACTGACCGCGGTGCACGGACCCGGGCTCGCGGTCTCCCTCGACGACGCCCCGCGCGACCAACAGCTGCCGGCCGATGTCACGCCCAGCGCTCTTGTCGTCCACCAGCAGGACATCCAAGCGGTGGTCAACGCGATGTGGGCGGGTGGAGCCGAGGCGATGTCGCTGCAAGGACAGCGCATCATCGCCACCACCGGCATCAAGTGCGTTGGCAACACGGTGGTCCTGCATGGGGTGCCGTACTCACCGCCATACCGGATCGTGGCGATCGGCGACATCCGGAGGCTTGAGGGCGCGCTCGACGGCTCCGC
Source organism: Actinomycetota bacterium (assembly GCA_046732575.1). Classification (GTDB taxonomy): domain Bacteria; phylum Actinomycetota; class Actinomycetes; order Propionibacteriales; family Nocardioidaceae; genus JBKPNJ01. The sequence goes on along the minus strand of JBKPNJ010000147.1, from coordinate 2,194 downwards.
CTATATCGACAACTACAGGCAGTACGTTGAGCGGTTCCACCTGGGTCTCGACATCCGACCGGTGGCGGACGCCACCGTCCCTGCGTACGCGCAGGTCGTCGACCTCAGCACGGCGCACGTACCCGACGGCGTCCCGCTGCCGGGTTCACGCGGCAACCGCTAGAGCTGTTGGTCGCCCGGCCTACGGGGCGAGCCCGACGGACTCGACGGTGGAGGTGTGCCAGAAGTGCCTGTCGAGGGCGTTACGGGCGACTCAGAGCTCGGCGGCTCGGTGCTGGGGGGTGTCGACGGGCTGGTCGGCGGTGTCGGCGTCACGTCGGGCTTCGACGAAACAGTGATGACGACGCGTTCTCCACCGGCGAGCTTGGTGCCCTCCGCCGGATCCTGCGCGATGACCGTGCCCGCGGTCTCGGCTGACGTCGGATCGCGGGAGTAGGCAACGATGAGGCCCAGGGACTCGAGCTCGTTCGTCGCCTCGTCCTCGTCGACGCCGATCACGGACGGCATGGTGACGAGGCCGGCCGAGTAGAAGACCGTGACGGTGGCACCGACCGGCAGGTTCGTACCCGGACCTGGATCGGTGCTGGTCACCTGCCCCCTGGTCTCGGTGCTGTCGCTGACCTCCTTCGACCTCGCCTTGAGGTCGGCGGCCTGGAGGGCCGCCTCCGCCTCCTGCAGGGTCATGTCCTCGATTCCAGGCGGCACTTCCGTCATGGCTGTGCCCGCCGAGACGACCAGGTTCACAGTGCTGCCCGAGTCGACGAGGGTCCCGACGCCCGGCTCCTGGGACATCACCAGGCCCTTGTCGATGGTGTCGCTGTTCTGCACCGTCACCTGCGCCACGAGGTCGGCCTTCTCGATCCTCGCCACGGCCGCGGAGCGCGGCGTGTCGACCACCCCGGGCACCGAGACCTGGGCAGCGGTCTCCTGGGGGAAAAGCTCCTTGCCGAGTACGGCGAACGCAATGAGGATCGCCAGGATCGCGGCCACCAGGGCGACGTATACCCAGGGACGGCGGCGCGGCGGCTGCTCCTCCTCCGTCGTCACCGGCAGGCCGTCGGTCGCGGTCGACTGGGACGACGGCAACGGTGGCAGCAGCGCCTGAGTGGGTTGCGGATCGGTCACCGCCGGGGCGCTCACCTGCTGGCCGGCGAGCGCGCGCTCGATGTCCGCCCGCATCTCGGCGGCACTCTGATAGCGCTCGTCGACCCGCTTGGCCAGGGCCTTCGCTGTAATCGCATCGATCTCGGGCGCGATCTCCGGGTCGAAGCTCGACGGAGGCAGCGGATCCTCCCGGACGTGCTGGTAGGCGACTGCCACCGGACTGTCACCCACGAACGGCGGCCGGCCCGTCAGCAGCTCGAACAGCAGACACCCGGTGGAGTAGATGTCGCTGCGCGCGTCGACCTGCTCGCCGCGCGCCTGTTCCGGGGACAGGTACTGAGCGGTGCCGACCACTGCTGCGGTCTGGGTCATCGACGCCGACGCGTCGGCTATCGCCCGGGCGATGCCGAAGTCCATCACCTTGACCTCGCCGATCGGGGTGAGCATCACGTTGGCCGGCTTGATGTCTCGGTGCACGATGCCGGCCCGGTGGCTGTAGTCCAGCGCACTCAGCACGCCGGTCACGATCTCCAGCGCCCGCTCCGGCAGCAGCTTGCGGCCCTCGCGCAGGATCTCGCGGAGGGTCTTGCCCTCGACGTACTCCATCACGATGTAGGGAATCGAGACTCCCGAGGCGCTGGTCTCTTCGCCGGTGTCGTACACCGAGACGATCGCGGGGTGGTTCAGCGATGCGGCCGACTGGGCCTCCCGGCGGAACCGAGCCTGGAACATGGGATCGATCGCGAGGTCGCTGCGTAGCCGCTTGATCGCGACGGTCCGACCGAGCCGGAGATCCTGGCCCCTGCGCACCTCCGCCATGCCACCCCGACCGAGCAGGGTCGACACCTCATATCTGCCATCTATTGTCGGTCCGGTCGCCGTGGGGTCGCCAACGGAGCCATCGTCGGGCGGTCGTGTGCTCATGGCGTCTCGCCTAGGCCCTTCACTTGTTGATGACCGCGTTGATCACGTCGTCGGCGATCGGTCCGGCCAGCGTGCCGCCGGCGATGTCGGACCGGGCGACGTCGACGTCCTCCACGAACACCGCAACCGCCACCTCGGGGTTGTCGGCGGGCGCGAACGCAACGAA
>JBKPNJ010000146.1:0-8794 GCA_046732575.1 Actinomycetota bacterium | reverse complement strand
TGCGGTATCGAGATGCCGGTCTCCTCGTACACCTCCCGCTGGGCCGTCGCGCCCAGCGTCTCGCCGGGATCCACGCCGCCTCCGGGTGTGAACCACCAGGTGCCGAGGTCCGGCCTCGACGGGTCGACACCGCGAAACAGCAACGTGCGGCCTTCGGCGTCGACGAGCAGCACCCGGGCCGCCACCCGTTCGACCACCGGCGTGGCCTCCTGACGCTCTTCCATGCTTCCCGTCCGATTCCAGACCCGCGACCCGTCGTGGATGATGGACGGCTAGGCCGCCACGGGCTAAACGCGGCGGAGCACGGCGGTGACCTTCCCGAGGATGACCGCAGCATCGCCGTCGATCGGCTCATAGGCCGGGTTGTGGGGCAGCAACCAGATGTGTCCGCCCTTGCGCTGCAGCGTCTTGACCGTCGCCTCGCCGTCGATCATCGCGGCTACGATCTCGCCGTTCTCGGCGTTCGGCTGCTGCCGGATCACCACGTAGTCGCCGTCGCAGATCGCGACGTCGATCATCGAATCACCCTGGACCTCGAGCAGGAAGAGCGTGCCGTCGCCGACCAGCATCTTAGGCAGCGGGAAGACCTGCTCGATGCGCTCCTCGGCGAGTATCGGACCGCCCGCGGCGATGCGCCCGACCACTGGGACGTAGATCGCGGCCGGCCGCACCTCGACGATGTCGGCCTCGTCCATCGCGGCTGTGGCACCGGCGGCAGCGTCGGTGGAGGGTCCTGGGGTGCCCGGCTGCGGGTGACGGGTCGCGAACTCCTCCGGACGCAGCACCTCGACCGCCCGCGGCCGGTTGATGTCACGCCGGATGAAACCGCGCTCCTCGAGCTTGCGCAGCTGGTGGGCGACGCTCGAGGAGCTGGTGAGCCCAACCGACTCGCCGATCTCGCGCATGCTGGGCGGATAGCCGCGTGCCCGGACCGACTCGCTGATGACGTCGAGAACCCGGCGCTGCCTCGGCGTCAGTCCCTGCTCGTCAGGCGGTCCGTCGGGGAGCTCGCGCACATTGGTTCCGCCGCGTGAACCCTTGCTCGCTGGCATCGCAGTCACCGCTTCCTGTGTCGTGCCTGGCCCGGGGGACTGCTGGCGACGTTAGTCGGATCGCCACGGTGTTTCAAACATCTGTTCGATGCGTGTCGCGAGGGTGCTCGCGACGACGGGCGCCACGGCCGAGTTGGCGCACGCTACGGTGACCGCATGACGAACCCCTCCGACGACGGCGCGACCACCGATCTGCAGGCCCTGGCCGACGAGCTGCTCGAGCAGGCAGCCGACTCGAGCTCCGAGCGCGCCGCGCGTACCCTTCCCCACCCGGTGAACGGACTGCGGCAGACGGTCATCGCGCTCAGCGACGGAGCGCAGATGCATGAGCACAACAGTCCCGGTCCAGCGTCCCTGCTGGTGCTGCGGGGGCGGGCCCGGCTGGTCGCGGGGGATGACACCCTCGACCTTCCAGCGCTCTGCTGTTCCGCGATCCCACCCCGGCGGCACAGCCTCGAGGCGCACGGCGACACGGTGGTGTTGCTGACCGTGGCCGTCACCGTGACTCCGCAGCCGGCGCGAGAGCCCTGAGCGCGCCCGGGTTGCTTGCCCTGGACAGCCTCCAGGCACGGATCCGACGGCGGCGGCCGATCGCGCTGTGAACGCAACGGCCGCGATAAGGCGTCCTGTCCGGCACTGGTGGCGGCATATCCACCGCGATGCCCTGTCCACCGAGGCACTGCCGGCCGTCGCCTAACCGTGGTCGGCGGGCTCAGCTGGACGATGCTGGAGGCTATCAGCGCAGCTGCCGTGAGCACGCCGGGAGCCCTGGGAGTCATCGTCTGCGTCTACAACTCGATCTCGACCCGCGCGACGAATCAGCTCTTGCGGCGGTAGAGGTGGACGGTCAGCGGCGCGAAGACGGCGGTCAATGCGCCTGTGATGGTCAGTACGACGGCGATCTGCCCGACCGTCGCCGTTCCGTCCATCAGTCCACGCGTAGCGGTGACGAGATGGGAGATCGGGTTGATGTCGACGAAGGTCTCGAGCCAGTCCGGCAGCGTCGTGGGATCGACGAAGGTGTTGCTCAGGAACGTGAGCGGGAAGATCGCCGTGAACCCCGCGTTCATCACCGCGTTCGGTGAGCGCATCAGCAGTCCGATCGTGGTGAACACCCACGCCAGGCCGCATGCGAACACCACGACCAGCAGCATCGCCGCGGCCACTCCGAGCGCCCCGGCCTCGGCCTGGTAACCCAGGGCGAGGCCCAGCGCCATCACCATCGACGCGGCCAGCAGGTAGCGGACGCTGTCCCCGAGTACGGCGCCGACCAGTGGTGCCGGCCTCGCGATCGGCAGGGAACGGAATCGGTCCACGACGCCCTTCGTGATGTCGGTGTTGAGCGCCACGCCGGAGTAGACGGTGGTGAACAGGACTGTCATCACCAGATTCCCGGGCAGGAAGAACTGCAGGTAGTCACCGGTCGACCCGGCGACGGCGCCACCGAAGATGTAGGTGAACATCAGCGTGAACAGGATCGGAGTCAGCGTCACGTCCAAAAGCTGTTCGGGGACGTGCTTGATCTTCAGAATTCCACGCCAGCCGAACGTCAGGCAGGCCGAGACCGCGGTGGCGCGCGGCGGCCGCTGTCCTGACGACAGGACTGCATGGATTGCGTCGTCAGCCGACCCGGCGTCCGCGCGCCGCGCCGGAACAGTGCTCATACCGTTTCCTCCTCGGTCAGGGTGCGCTCCTCCGATCCGTCGGGCTGCTCGGCGGTGTGACCGGTCAGCGCCAGGAAGACCTCGTCCAGGCTCGGCTGCCCGAGCGAGAACTCGCCGATCGCGATGCCGGCCCGGGCGACTTCGCCGATCGCCTCCGCGGCCCTGCCCGTGTCTGTGCACGCCGCCGAGAGCGCAGCCGGGTCCTCCTCCAGGTGGATGTGGCTGTCGAGCACGCGCGCGAGCACGCGCTCGGTGTCCCCCCTGCGCTCGGCGTCGAGCAGGCGCAGGTGCAGGGTGCCCTGCCCGACCGATGCCTTCAGCTGGCTCGGAGTCCCCTCGGCGATGACCTTGCCGTGGTCGATCACGGCGATCCCCTCTGCGAGCTGGTCGGCCTCGTCGAGGTACTGCGTGCAGAGCAGGACCGTCGTACCGTCGGCGACCAGTGCCCGGACAATGTCCCACACCTGGCTGCGCGAGCGCGGATCGAGGCCGGTCGTCGGCTCGTCGAGGATCATCAGCTCGGGCGTGACCACGATGCTGGCGGCGATGTCGAGACGACGCCGCATCCCGCCGGAGTACCTCTTGACCAGGCGGCCGGACGCGTCGTCGAGCCCGAACGCCTCGAGCAGCTCGGCGGCGCGCGACCTGGCTCTCGGGCGCTTCAGACCGAGCAGCCGCCCGAGAAGTACGAGGTTCTCCCGGCCGGTGAGCTCCTCGTCCACCGACGCCAGCTGGCCGGTCAGGCTGAGCAGTCCCCGGACCGTGCTCGCCTCAGCGACGATGTCGTGGCCCAGGACCCGCGCCTCACCGGCGTCCGGCCGGAGCAGTGTGGCCAGCATCCGGATCGTCGTGGTCTTGCCGGCTCCGTTGGGACCGAGGACCCCGTACACGGATCCGCGGGGGACCACGAGATGGACCCCGTCGACCGCCCGCGTCGATCCGAACGCCTTGACAAGGCCCGACGCCTCGATGGCCAGAGCGGTGTTGGCAGGCATGCGGCTCCTCGGGATCGTCTCGCGTCACGCTAACGAATCCAACCGGGGCGATGTGTCTGGACAGCCGACTCGACGTGGTGTAGAAGTGTACACATGTTCGATTCGAACATGTATTCGAGGGGTCGGCGCCAGGCCGGTGTCGGTGCGGGCCGATAGACCTGCTGTGAACGCCGGGCGCCCGGCCGACCACGTCCACCAGTAGGGGTCGAGCACTCCCCAGGAGGTCAGATCATGAGCAGCAGCGTCGCTCACATCCCCGTGGCAGCTCCACCACAACCTGCGCCGGACCGTCGGCCGACGAGCACCACCCGCCGGAGAGCGGCGCCAGATCGGCGACAATCTGCCGGGACCCGCCTGACCCGCCGAGGACGGGTGACGGTCCTGGCCGGTTTCGTCGCCTGCGCCTTCGCCGTGCTGATCCTGATCGGCGCCCAGTCGGCTGCCGTCCCGGCCGACGTGCGGTTCGAGCATGTGCGAATCGTGCACGTGCAGTCAGGTCAGACGCTCTGGGACATCGCGCGAGCCGTGGCGCCCCACGAGGATCCTCGGTCGGTCGTGCAGGCGATCGTCGACCTCAACGCCCTCCCCGACGCCGGCACACTGCAGGTCGGCGAGGAGATCGCGATCCCCGACCCGGGGTGAGCCGGCCTCGCAGCTTGCAGATCCGCCGTTTCTCCGCGCACGCGACGCCCGTTCCGCCAGCCGGCGTCTAGCCGCTCGACCTCTGAGGCGGAGGGCTGCCCAGTGGAATACGACGTTCTCCTCATGTGGGGAGGGGGTCCTTAGACCGAGCCTGGAACGTGTCCAGCCACACCACAAAGGAGCAACCATGAACGCCATCCCCCTCGCCGTCTCGGCCGCCGTCGTCAGCCTGCTGCAGGAGGAGCGCCTGCGGGCCGCCTCGGCGTCGCGTCAGGCCGCCGAGCTGACCGGTCGTTCGGCGCGTCCGCACCGTCGGCTCAGCCTGACCTGGTTCCACCGCTCGACGGCACCCGTAGCGGGCGCCTGAACGGCGACGCGCCGGGGCGACATCCCGCCACGATGCTCTGACCTGGCCTGACGCGGATGGGCGGACTTTCTGCCGCACGGGCCTTGCGCTCGCGGATCATCCGACGTACGGTTACCCCTAGATGTAGTAGTTACAGGAGTGTAAGTTCTCCACAGATAGTGGTCATTGACCCACAGCCAGGGTGTGCTCGTCCCCAGCCTGTCCACAGGCTGCTGCCCAGGAACGGGGCAGCACTGTCGGTGCGGCGGCGTAGACAGGTGCCGGTGCGGATGCATGACGAACGAGGAGGCGGCAGGTATGCACTGTCCCTACTGCCGTCACACCGACACCCGCGTGCTCGACTCGCGCGTGACCGACGACGGCGGCGCGATCAGGCGTCGTCGCACGTGTCCGGTGTGTCAGAAGCGCTTCTCCACGATCGAGCAGATGCAGCTGACCGTTGTGAAGCGCTCCGGCGCCACCGAGCCGTTCAACCGGGACAAGGCGATCGCCGGCGTGCGAAAGGCATGCAAGGGCCGGCCGGTCACCGAGCACGACCTTGCACTGCTCGGTCAGAGCGTGGAGGACGTGCTGCGCGGTGGCGGCTGGGCGGAGGTGCCCGCGCACGAGGTGGGACTGGCCATCCTCGGACCCCTGCGCGAGCTGGACGAGGTCGCGTACCTGCGCTTCGCCTCCGTCTACCGGTCGTTCGAGAGCGCGGAGGACTTCGAGACCGAGATCGCGATGCTCCGGGCCGAGGGACCGACTCCTGACACGCCTGTCGACCCGGCGCTCGATGAGTCGTACGAGATCAACCGCGGCGTCCCTCGCCAGCCGCCGCGCAGCACCTCCGCACTACGAGAGACGTGAACAGCAGAAGGAAGGCCGTTCGGGCACAAGCACATCCCGGCGGTTGTGGACGCAGAGACGCGAAGAGCAACGCACCCACCACATGCCAGCACACAGGATCGGGCCCTCGGGAGCCACGGAACGGGAGAGGTCGATGACGGAGACGGTGAGCGGTCGGACGGGTGGCGCCAAGCGAGGCAAGGGGCTGACGTTCGACCGGACGTTCAGCACCGAGGGTGTTCATCCGTACGACGAGGTGACGTGGGAGCGTCGCGACGTCGTCCAGACGAACTGGAAGACCGGCGAGACCGTCTTCGAGCAACGCGGCGTGGAGTTCCCGGACTTCTGGAGTGTCAACGCCTCGACGATCGTGTCCACCAAGTACTTCCGTGGTGCGCTCGGCACCGATGCCCGGGAGTGGAGCCTCAAGCAGCTCATCGACCGGGTGGTCAGGACCTACCGCAGGGCCGGTGAGGAGCACGGCTACTTCGCCGCGTTCGGCGACGCCGAGCTGTTCGAGCACGAGCTGACCTGGATGCTGCTCCACCAGTACTTCGCGTTCAACTCTCCCGTCTGGTTCAACGTCGGTACGAAATCACCGCAGCAGGTATCAGCTTGTTTCATCCTGTCCGTCGACGACTCGATGGAGTCGATACTGAACTGGTACAAGGAAGAGGGCTTCATCTTCAAGGGTGGATCGGGTGCGGGCGTGAACCTCTCACGCATCCGATCGTCGAAGGAGCTGCTCTCCTCCGGTGGGACGGCAAGTGGTCCGGTGTCGTTCATGCGTGGCGCCGACGCTTCCGCCGGCACGATCAAGTCGGGAGGAGCTACCCGGCGAGCGGCCAAGATGGTCGTTCTCGACGTCGACCACCCCGACATCGAGGAGTTCGTCGAGACGAAGGCGCGCGAGGAGGACAAGATCCGCGCGCTCCGCGACGCCGGGTTCGACATGGACCTCGGTGGTCGGGACAGCACCTCCGTGCAGTACCAGAACGCGAACAACTCCGTCCGCGTCACCGATGAGTTCATGCGCGCTGTCGAGGAGGACACCGGCTTCGCCCTCCGGGCGCGCACAGACGGCTCGGTGGTCGAGACCGTGCGGGCGCGAGAGCTGTACGCAAAGATCGCCAAGGCCGCGTGGCTGTGCGCCGACCCGGGCATCCAGTACGACGACACCATCAACGACTGGCACACGAACCCCGAGACCGGCCGGATCACGGCGTCCAATCCTTGCTCGGAGTATCTGTCGCTCGACAACAGCTCGTGCAACCTGGCGTCGCTGAACCTGATGAAGTTCCTGCGCGACGACGACACCTTCGACGGCGAGCTGTTCGCAAGGGCGGTCGAGACGATCATCACCGCAATGGACATCTCGATCAGCTTCGCCGACTTCCCGACCGAGGCGATCGGCCAGACGACCCGCGACTACCGCCAGCTGGGCATCGGCTACGCCAACCTCGGCGCCTTGCTGATGGCGATGGGGCTGGGGTACGACTCCGACGGCGGCCGGGCTCTGGCGGCGTCGATCACGTCGCTGATGACCGGTGCCTCCTACCGCCGGTCGACCGAGATCGCATCTGTCGTGGGGCCGTACGCCGGATACGCACGAAACGCCGATGCCCACAAGCGGGTGATGCGCAAGCATCAGGCGGCCAATGACACGATCCGCACGTTGCACGACAACGACAAGGCAGTGCACCGACTGGCCACCCAGGCCTGGGACGCGGTGGTGAAGCAGGGCGAGAAGCATGGATACCGCAATGCCCAGGCCTCGGTCATCGCACCGACGGGGACGATCGCGTTCATGCTCGACGCTGACACGACAGGCATCGAGCCGGACTTCTCGCTGGTGAAGTTCAAGAAGCTGGTCGGCGGCGGGTCGATGCAGATCGTGAACCAGACGGTTCCTCGGGCATTGCGCAGGTTGGGGTACGCCGAGGAGACGATCGAGGCGATCGTCGAGTACATCGCCGAGCACGGACATGTCATCGACGCGCCGGGGCTCCGGCCGGAGCACTACGAGGTCTTCGACACAGCGATGGGCACAAGGGCGATCGCGCCGATGGGACACGTGCGGATGATGGCGGCCGCGCAGCCGTTCATCTCCGGGGCGATCAGCAAGACTGTCAACCTGCCCGAGAGCTCCACGGTCGAGGAGATCGCCGACGTCTATACGCAGGGCTGGAAGCTGGGGCTGAAGGCGCTCGCGGTCTACCGCGACAACTGCAAGGTCGGCCAGCCGCTGTCCGACGCGAAGGCCAAGGGCGCGGACAAGGCCTACGACGCGGCTGAGGCCGCTGGGGAGGCGGCGGTGCGGGTCATCGAGCGGCCGATCCGCAAGCGGCTGCCGAAGTCCCGGCCGTCCCGGACGACGTCGTTCACAGTCGGCGGGGCCGAGGGCTACATGACTGCCGGCTCTTACCCGGATGACGGGCTGGGAGAGGTGTTCCTCAAGCTGGGCAAGCAGGGCTCGACCCTGGCCGGCGTCATGGACGCCTTCTCGATGGCGATCTCGATCTCACTGCAGTACGGCGTGCCGTTGGAGACCTACGTCTCGAAGTTCACGAACATGAAGTTCGAGCCTGCCGGGCTCACCGACGACCCCGATATCCGGATGGCGCAGTCGATCATGGACTACATCTTCCGCCGGCTGGCCCTGGATCACCTGCCGTTCGAGACGCGGGCCGGGCTGGGGATCTACACCGCGGAGGAGCGCCAGCGTCAGCTCGAGACCGGGTCCTACGAGGCGGCTGACATCGAGGTCCCGGAGGCGGAGTCGCTGAAGTCCGTCCCGCTCGGTGGCGACGGCACAACGTCGATCGCCGATGCCGACCCGTCGGTGGAGACCACCGAGGAGACAGCGGCCACGGCCCGGCCCGCACCGGCGACGGCGCACACGTCGGCCGAGCTGGTCGAGGTCATCACCGGCTCGTCGGTTGATGCACCACTGTGCTTCACCTGCGGTACGAAGATGCGGCCGGCGGGCTCGTGCTTCGTCTGCGAGGGATGTGGGAGCACGAGCGGCTGCAGCTGACCAGTCCGGCAGATGGGCGGAGCCTCAGCTCCAGAGCCAGGAACAGTCGAGAGTCTCGAAGGCGTTCAGGCAGGGTGGGCCGTCCGCGGTCATGACGCGGCGTCCGGACAGGTCGAGAACGATGCTGGAGACCGTCATCGTCTGCTCCTGCGAGGGCAGGGCCTCGTCGGGATGACGGCAGACGCTGTCGGGCTCGTTGGTGTGGTCGG
>JBKPNJ010000145.1:0-11925 GCA_046732575.1 Actinomycetota bacterium | reverse complement strand
ATCTCGACGTCCTCGCCATGGTCGGTGAGGCCGACGTGCAGCAGCTTGTCCATGTCCTCGGCGTCGTGGTTGGTCAACAGGCCGGCAGAGAAGAACGACCGGAAGACACGCTCGCCGACGATGTCGCGAAGCTCACGCGGGGTCAGCCGGCGATGCAGGGCGTTGGCGGAGATCAGCTCCACGTCGTCGACGCCGGTGTCCGCGGCCATCGTGAGCACCTGCTCGATCACGCGCTGGCGTACGTCCGGCCTGCGCATCGGTGGCAGCGGGATCGAGATGTCGTCGAAGGCGATGGTGAGCCGCATCCCCGGCCTGAGCAGCGCCGATAGCGGCTCGGAGCCCTCCGGGTTGGCCAGTGCGTGGCTGATCGCCCCGTCGACGTCTGCTGTGCCTGGCAGCGACTCCGGCGGGTAGAGGACACGCGTGCCTGCGGGAAACTGTTCCAGGCGGAACCCCTCCCCCTCGTGCACGACCAGCGGCGGCGTGCGGTCATCGACTTCGAGGACGAACCCGGGTCGGCTCACGCGCTTCTCCTTGGGTCGAAGGCCACCTTGACCGAGCCGAGGCGACCGGCGGTCTGTGCATGATCGAGAGCTTCCCGCCAGCCGTTGAGGGGATAGGTCGCAGCGACCACGCCGTCGAGGGGGGCGGAGGCCGCCAGCTCCATCGCGACGTCGAAAGCCGGGCGGCCCCCTGCTCCCGGCTCACCTGCGGCAGAGGCGTACGACCCGACCACCTCCAGCTCTCGGAACCACACCGGGGAGAGGTCAACGCCTGCCCCGGGCATCCCGGAGAGCACGACCTTGCCTCCGGCGCGAGTCGCGCGCAGTGACGTCTCCAACGACTGCTTGCTCCCCACCGCATCGATGGCGACGTCGACGCCCCCGAGCAGGAACGGGCTGCTGTAGTCCGGCGTCAGCGTGAACGCCCTGGTGCGCCGCCGGATGCCCTGGAAGACCTCCGACGGCGCGACCACCTCGGTGGCCCCGAAATCCAGGGCGAGCTCCCGCTGCCGTGCGTGCTTGGCGACGACGGTCACCCGCCCGGCGACGGTGAGCTCGCGCAGCGCGAGCGTCACGAAGAGCCCGACGGCGCCTGCGCCGGACACGAGCACGTTGTCGCCGGCGCGCACCCCGGCGCGCAGCGCTGTGTGCAGTGCGCAGGCCAGCGGCTCCACGAGCACCGCTCGCTCGTCGCTCATCCCGTCCGGGACCACGTGCAGCTGGCTGCGATGCGCCATCAGCACGCCGCTCCAGCCGCCACCGGTGTCGGCGCAGTAGCCGGTCTGCAGCCCGGGGGAGACGTGCCCGACGGTGATCCGGTCGCACCGGTTGGTGGCGCCCGCCGCGCATCCGCTACAGGCTTCGACGCCCCTTGCCGCGCAGGACAGCACCGGGTCGAGCACCACCCGCGTCCCGGCGGGCAGGTCGTCGCAGTCCTCGACGAGCTCACCGACCACCTCGTGGCCCGGCACGAAGGGCATCGAGACCAGCGCGGAGAAGTACAGGCTGGTCGAACCGGTGATCGCGCCGAGGTCGGATCCGCAGATCCCGGACAGCCGGGTTCTGACGCGTGCCCACCCACTGTGCGCGGGCCGGGGCTCCTCGCGGTTGACGAGCCGCAGCGGCGCGGTGGGCACGGTGAACCCACCCGGCATCCGCGAACCGAGCGCTCGCGAGGCGACGAAGCGCGGCAGCGACCGGTACATCTCCAGCGCGAGGATCACCGGGGCCTTCCCTCCGGGAGCAGCACCCTGGAGGCCGCCGACGAGTCGGCCCAGCCCACGATCTGCCACTTGTGCTTCTTCGCCGCCCGCTGCAACGGCACGTCGGGGCTCACCGCCACCGGTATGCCGACCGCCCGCAGCAGCGGAAGGTCTGAGTGCGAGTCGGCGTACGCGTAGGACGACGCGAGATCGAAGCCGTGCTCGGAGGCGAAATGCCTCAACCACGAGGCGCGGGCCTCTCCCACCATCGGCGGCGACGCCAGGTGACCTGTGCACCGTCCTCGCGAGTCGGTTGCGAGGTCCGCGGCCACGATCGTGTCGAACAGCGGCTGCAGCGGCCGGGTCAGGGGCCGGATGGCTCCGGTGACGAGCACGGTGTGATGTCCCGCCGCGCGATGCTCCCGTACCTTGCGAACCGCCTGCGGGGACAGTCGTTCAAGCACATGGGTCGCGAGTACGTCGTCGGCGAGCGCCTCGAGCCCGGTCAGGCTGGCCCCGGCGTACTGCCGGTAGACCGACCGCAGGAAGCTGCCGCGGTCGCGCCGCTCGGATGCGACGTAGCCGGGAAGCCGGCCCAGCAGCTTCACGACCTCACCGAAGCGGGAACCCGGGTCCAGATCGGGCAGCCGCGTCCACAGGTAGGTCTCGATCACGTTGGAGGACAGCAGAGTGCCGTCCATGTCGAAGGCGGCCAGCACCCTGCCTGAGTCGGTGAGCGGGCGGGTGGGCCGTTGTCCCACCCGGGCGCGGATCCGGCGGGCCATATCGAGCTGGCGCACCGGTCCGGTGACGGCGGGGCAGTGCACGTCGCCGAGGTAGTGGGCCCAGTCGTAGTCGGCGGTGTCGAAGCCGAGTCGCTCGAGGTCGGCCTCGTCGAGCTCCTCGTGCAGGGCCAGCGTCGCGTCGTCGATGAAGCGCAGCTCGGCCTGGGCGTACTCGCGGTAGAGCTCGATGTAGCGGCGAAGGAAGTCCAGGCGCCGTTGGTGGCGGTCGATGCGGCGGGCGAGCTCGCGGGTGCGCTCCCCGCGCGGGACATGCGTGACCAGATAGTCGGCCGCCTTGTTGGCGCGTTCACTGGTTACCAGCAGCCGCTCCACCCGCTCGCCACCCGGCAGTCTCCACGACGGCAGCCGGACCGCACCGCGGTCGCCGACGTCGAAGGGATGCCGCTCGAAGTAGCCGCGGACGATCTCGTACAGGTTCTGGAAGGTCAGCGGGTTCCTGGCGCCGGAGCTGAGGTGGTAGTAGCGCGGCTGACCCGCCTCCGGGGTGGTGGCCATCACCGCGAGGATCGCGCCCGCGACCTTGTCCACCGGCACGATGTCGACCACCGAGTCGGGCGCAGCCGGGAACTCCGGGAGCTCACCGCGGCCGAAGGCCATGATCAGCGGCTCGGCCATCTTGAAGCCCTCGATCCACCCCGGGTAGGGGATCTGCAGTGCGGACTCGATGATGCTCGGCCGGACGATCGAGCAGGGAATGGTCGACGCGTGCTCCTCGACCACGCGCTCGCCCATCGCCTTGGTGAAGGTATAGACGTCTGTCCAGCCGAGGCTGCGGGCACGCTCCGATCCCGCCTTGACCAGCTGCTCGTCGACCCACTCGACGCGGCGGCGCTCGGTGTCCGCGGCCGCGGTGAGGTAGCCGGCACGAAGGTGCTCGCGTTCAGCCTTGGCCCGGAGCTTGGCGAGCAGATCGGGCTTGCGCGACTCCTCCTCGATCCGGTCGCCCAGCGCTGCGGCGAAGCGTGCCTCCGCGTGCCGATCCACCTCGTGGTCGACGGCCTGCTCGGGAACCGCGCCGCGCCTCCTGCCGGCCACGTAGGCGGTGGAGACGTGGACGTAGCGGACACCTCCCGGCAGCTGGGCCACCCGCCTGAGCAGGTTCTCGGTGCCGTGCACGTTGACCCTGAAGGCCTCCTGGATCGGAGGGTCGAACGACACGTCACCAGCGCAGTGGACCACGACATCGAGGTCCGGCGGCAGCTCGGGGACGTCGGCGAGGTCGCCCTCGAGGACGCGTACCCGGCTCTCCAGCAGCCTGTCGGCACCGCCGGCGGCCTTACAGGCCTCGGCGAAGATCGGCTTTCCGACCATCTGGGTGAGCCGGTCCTGCCCCAGCGCGGCGCCCTTGGGTCTCACCAGCACCGTGACATGCGTGTCCGGCAGATCGGTCAGGATGCGGTAGAGCAGGGCCTCGCCGACGAACCCGGTGACGCCGGTGAGCAACAGCCTGGAACCCGCCAGGCGGTCGTTGAGCCGCATTGAGTGTTCTCCTCGACTCTTCTCGACCAGGATGCTGAGGTGCCGGCGACCAGCCTGAGACTACTAGGAGCCCGGACCACCGGTTGCACCTGCATAATGTGCTGCAATGATCGACCGGAACCTGCGGCCGGCGGGAGGGACGCGGATGGACTGGTGGATGTGGGTCCTGCTTGCGCTGGTCATACTCGCCGTGCTCGCGGGTCTGGTGCTCTACGTACAGGCCCGTCGGCGCAGTGGCGGCGTCATCTCCGGTGGACCCGGACGACGTGGACGACGCTCATGAGCCTGCTGATGCGGGCCACAGAGGTGATGAAGCGACCCGTTGTGACGCTGCACGGGGACGACATCGCCCAGGTCAAGGACATCGTGTTCGAGGGGACCGGCGGCTCGGTCGGGGGGTTCACGCTGGCCGGCCGTGGGCTGCTGGCCGGTCCGATGCGAGAGGCGCTGCCCTGGAGCGGTGTGCTCGCTCTGGGTCCCCATGCGGTGATGATCGCCGACGAGACGGTCCTGGAGGAGCGCGAAGCGGTGATCGCGGCGGCGCAGGCCCGGGAGAGCGACGTGATGGGTTCACGGGTGATCACCGACGACGGCACCGACCTAGGCCCAGTGAGCGACGTGATCCTCGAGGTCGGTCACGTCGCCGACGTGATCGGCTACGAGGTCGATTCCACCGAGGTGCTGGGCCGGGACAACAAGCGGGTCCTGATCCCGCTCCCCGACGTGCTGGCCGTCTCCGGTGAGGCACTGATCGTGCCTGCTTCGGCCACCGAGTTCGTCTCCGACGACCTGGCCGGCTTCGGCGCGGCGGTCCAGGAGTTCAGGGCCAGGCTGGCGTCGGGAAGCGACGGCTCGTGAGGTTCTCCGAGGCCAAGGGTCACCGCGTGATGAGTACCAGCGAGGCCGTCACCGTGGGCCGGGTGAAGAGCCTCGTCGTCGATGTTCCCGGTGCCCGGGTCGTGGCGCTGCAGCTCCGGAAGACCCCCGGTGACGGCAGTCTGCTGACCTGGGGAGACATGTCCGCCTTCGGGCGTGACGCGATAACCGTCGCGTCCGGCGACGTCATCACGGTCGCCACCGGTGACCTGGAACGGCTCACGGACAAGGACCACGACGTCATCGGCAAGCGGGTGCTGACGACCGAAGGTGTCGAGCTCGGGACCGTCCAGGACATCGACTTCGACCTGACCGACGGCTCGATCGTCTCCCTGCTCACCGAGACCGACGAGGTCCACGGGTCCCGCCTGCTCGACCTGGGCTCGTACGCGATCGTCGTCCGCCCGGCCTCGGTCGAGCGTGCTCAGAGGTCGCCGGGGTAGAGATTGGCGCGCGACGGGACCCGGGCGTTGAGCACCCAGTCGTTCCAGAAGCCCCTCAGGTCGACACCGGTCCGTTGCACCAGGGCGTCACGAAGCCCGGTCATCGACATGTTCCCGCCGGCCTTGTCGCGTTGGATCCCCCGCATCGCCCGGAAGAAGGCCCGGTCACCGACCTTGTTGCGGAGCGCGTGGACGAAGAACGCTCCCTTGAGGTAGACCCCGATGCTGTCGAACTCGTGACCGGCACCCATGTCGTAGATCGGCGCGGCCAGCCAGCCCGGCGTGCCGGAGACGCCGCGGCGGTACCTGCGATCCAGGTCGCGGCCATTGCGCTCGGCCCAGAGCCACTGCGAGTACGACGCCAGGCACTCGTTGAGGCAGATGTCTCGCCAACGCTTGATCGACACGTTGTCCCCCCACCACTGGTGGGCGTTCTCGTGCACGATGGTGGCAACACCGGCTCCCCGGGTGTAGAGCGGACGCGTGAACGTCTCCAGCGAGAACGGCACCGAGCCGCTGACGAAGATGCCGCCGGCGGCGGGGGCCGGGTAGGGGCCCCAGCGCCGCACCAGCAGGCGCAGGACCGCGGGCAGCTTCGCCTCCCGCGCCGGCGCTGCTCTCGGGTGAGGGCCGTACGCCGACACGACGGGGACCCCGTTCGGCAGCACCGAGCGCTCGAACCTCAGCCGGTCGATGTAGATGGTCGTGAGGTAGGTCGCGGTCGGCTCCCGCAGCCTCCACCTGAACGTGCGGACCGCCGTCCCGTCAGGACGGACCCCCTCCGTCGTCGCGTGCTGCGTGCCGTTGGAGATCACCGCGAGTGGTCTCGGAACCGTCGCGGTCACGCTGAACCTCGCCTTGTCGGTCGGGTGGTCGTTGCACGGATACCACAGCGTGCACGAGTGCGGTTCGCCGGCGATGAACCCGGCACCGGGCGTCGTGGCGTCGAACCAGCCGCTCTGTACCTGCGTGGAGGTGTCCACGCCCGGCTTTCCCTCGTAGCTGACCTGGACGTGGAACCGGTGCCCTGTGCGCACGGGACGAACCGGGGTGATGACGAGCTCATGGGTGAAGGCACGGCGGAACGAGGCCGCCCGCCCGTCCACCGTGACCGCCAGGACATGCATACCCAGCAGGTCGAGGTCGAACCTCGGCAGCCTGGTCGTCGCCGTGGACACGATCGCGGTGGTCGCCGAGAGCCGCTGCGTCGACCGGTAGTAGGTCAGCCTTACGTGGTAGCTCCTGACGTCGTAACCGCGGTTTCCGTCATCGGGGTAGTACGGGTCGCCGATGCCCTGTCCGTGCGGTCCGGCCCCCAGCCGGCCCGGAGGGGTGCCTCGTACCGCGCATGCCCCGGTCATCAGCACACCTATGCAGAGGATCACCGCCACCCTCCGGCGGGAGCGGCGGCGCAACGTCATGAGATCCCTGTTGTCGGTCGGATGGCGGCGAGTCATTCGGCTCCGATCATGCCACCCGAGTGGTTGCGTCATGCGCTGCGAGGGTCAGGGAACCCAGACGGCGTCGTCATGGGCGAAGACCACTCTGCGGGGGTCGAACTCAAGGAGGCGTCCGACCCATCCGGGCGCCTGCGGCAGGGGGCCGATGCGATCGCCGACGCCGGCCTGGAGGGCCAGCACGTCACCGGTGAAGCCGTCGGCATGGTCGTGGGACTGGCCGGCGACGATCACCGTGCCGTCGTTGCAGCGCACCACGACCGACTGGTGGCCGGCGGTGTGCCCGGGTGTGGGAATCACGAGAACGTCGTCCAGCAGCTCCGCCTCTCCGTCCAGCTCCTCGTACCGCGCCCCGGGGAAGTCGACGAGACCTGGAGCCGTGTAGTCGGCGCCGCGTGCCGCCCGCAGCTCGCAGCGCTGGGTGACGACAGGTCGCCCGACCAGCGCGGGGTTCCCGCCGCAGTGGTCGAAGTGCAGGTGGCAGTTGACGACGAGATGCACGGAGTCGACGTCGCTGGCAGCCGTGGCCAGTGCCTCCGCCAGGGGGATCCGCTCCGGCCGGTACCACGCCTCGGTCTCGGCGTCGGCGGCGCCGATGCCGGTGTCGACGAGCACGACCCCGTCGGGGTGGTGCAGTACGTATCCGTTGACGACCTCGACGCGTGGCCTGCCGTCAGCCGTCTCGTCACCGGGCCGGACGAAGGTGCCGAGCCGGATGCGGCGTACGTCCGCTGCCTGCACCTGCTCAGCCTACGGTCGCGTGGGCGCTGGGCCGGTCCGGGCGGCAGACTGGGGGTCGTGGGCGTGCGCCGGGTCGGAGTCGAAGAGGAGTTGCTGCTCTATGACCCTGAGAGTGGAGCTCTGACGGCGTTGTCCGATCGAGCCCTGCACGCTCACCACGCGAACGGCGGACGGCAGACCGCGCCACCCGCGTACCCGGGCGGCCGCCAGAAGCCTGACGGCGGGGGTGGCCCCGAGCTCGAGCAGGAGCTTTTCCTCCAACAGCTGGAGACGGGCACCGTGCCCTGCCGGACGGTCGCCGATCTACGCCGTGAGATGTGCGCCGCCCGGCGCGCAGCGCTCGACGCCGCAGCAGCCGCCGGCGCGGCGACGGTGGCGGTCGCCGCTCCGGTTCTGCTCGGTGAACAGGTCGACGTGACCCCGAAGGCCCGCTATCAGGAGATGACCCAGCAGTTCGGTGAGGTGGCCCGCCAGGCCATCACCTGTGGCATGCACGTCCACGTCGACGTCGACTCCGACGACGAGGCAGTCGGGGTGCTGGATCGGATTCGTCCCTGGCTGCCGGTGCTGCTCGCGCTCACCACCAACTCACCGTTCTACGGCGGACGGGACACTGGCTACGAGAGCTGGCGGTCGCGGATCTGGGACAGGTGGCCGACCGCCGGGCAGGTCGAACCGTTCGGCAGCGCGGCCGGCTACTCCGCCGCGGTCGAGGACCTGATCGCATCGGGTGCCGCGATGGACCGCGGAATGCTCTACTTCGACGCCCGGCCGGCGGTGTCCTATCCCACGCTGGAGATACGCGTCGCCGACGTCTGCACCGAGATCGACGACGCCGTCGCGGTGGCCGTGCTCGCCCGGGCACTGGTCGAGACAGCCGCCCGGGCGTGGCGTCAGGGGGAGCCGGTTGCGCCGTGGCGAACCGACCTGCTCCGGGCCGCCACCTGGCGGGCGGGCCGTGACGGCATGTCGGGTGACCTGATCGACCCCGTCACTCGACGGCCGGCGGCGTCGGCGGCCGTGGCGAAGTCGCTCCTCACCCACACGCGGGAGGCCCTGGACACGGCCGGGGACACCGACGCCGTGGCCTCGCTCGTCGGCCAGCTGCTCAGCAGAGGCACCGGATCTACCCGCCAGCGCCGGGTCTACGCCTCGGCGGGCACCATGCGGGCGGTGGTCGAGGATCTCCGAGTGCGTACCGCGGAGTCGTGCGGCGAGGACTCCGGGTGAGCCGCACCTTCTCCCACCTCAGCCATCTGGAGTGCTCCCGGTGTGCCCAGCGACACGACGCCGACGTCGTCCAGGGCCTGTGCGAGTGCGGCTCACCGCTGCTCGCGCGCTACGACCTCGCCGCAGTGGCCGGTGCGCTGACCCGCGACGACATCGCCGGGCGCGACCCGACGCTCTGGCGCTACCACGAGCTGCTGCCGGTGCGTGATGCAACCGCGGTGGTCTCGCTCGGTGAGGGTCTGACCCCCTTGTTCGAGCTGCCGAGGCTGGGCGCCGCGTACGGCCTGGACCGGCTGCTGGTCAAGGACGAAGGGCTGTTGCCGACCGGCAGCTTCAAAGCCCGCGGGGCCGCCGTCGGGGTTTCCCGGGCCTCCGAGCTCGGGGCCACCGGCGTCGCGATGCCGACCAACGGCAACGCCGGTGCCTCCTGGTCGGCGTACGCGGCCCGGGCCGGAATCCGCTGCCTGATCGCGATGCCGACCGGGGCGCCCGAGGTGACCAGGCGCGAGTGCCTCGCGGCCGGCGCCGAGCTGTACGTCGTCGACGGCCATATCGGGGAGTGCGGGCGGCTGATCGACGGCGCAGTGCAGGAGCGCGATGGTTTCCAGCCGGTCTCGACACTGAAGGAGCCCTACCGCCTGGAGGGCAAGAAGACGATGGGCATCGAGATCGTCGAGCAGCTCCAGTGGCGGGTGCCCGACGTCATCGCCTATCCGACCGGCGGCGGGGTCGGGCTGATCGGCATCTACAAGGCGCTCCTGGAGCTGATCGAGCTGGGGTGGATCGAGCCGCGGCTGCCCCGGCTCGTCGCGGTGCAGTCGACGGGGTGCGCTCCGATCGTGCGCGCGTTCGACACGGGCGCGACCATGAGCGAGCTCTGGGCCGAGCCGGCGACCATCGCCTTCGGGATCACGGTGCCTGCGCCGTTCGGGGACTTCCTGATCCTGGGGGCGGTCCGTGCCACCGGTGGCACCGCGCTGGCTGTCGACGACGACGAGATCCTCGCCGAGGTTCGCCGGTGCGCCGAGCTCGAGGGGTTGTTCGTCTGCCCGGAGGGTGCGGCCGCGCTCGCTGCCGTCCGCGACCTTCGGGCATCGGGGTGGATCGCGCCATCCGAGGAGGTCGTCGTGCTCAACACCGGCTCGGGCCTGAAGTACCCCGACACGATCACACAGCGCGCGGCCGTACTGAGGGCGGGGGAGAGTCTCCCCGGGGAACGGTGACCCGCCACGAGCAGGAGGCTGCCGTGCTCGCGTCCGCACCGGTCGGATCATTGTCAGGTGGCCACTGACATCTCCGGCAACTGCGTCGTTCATACCCGGGTCTACCGGGACGGAGGTCTGGAGAAGGAGAACTTCCCGGTCGAGGATGTGTCGGACTACCTGGGCGAGCCGGAGACGGTGGTGTGGGTCGATCTCTGCGCGCCGAGCGCGGCCGACATCGAGCTGGTCGGTGAAGAGCTCGGACTGCACGAGCTGGCCGTCGAGGATGCCATCGAACCGCATCAGCGGCCCAAGCTGGACCGGTACGCCTCGCATGCTTTCCTCAGCCTGTACTCCGCCGACATGGACCCGGCGACCGGCGAGCTGCGGCTCAGTGAGCTCGCGGCCTTCATCACGCAGACCGCACTGGTGACGATCCGCAACGACGACACGTTCGCTGTCCGCGACGTCACCCGGCGCTGGGACGCCTCGGCCGATCTCACCAGGTACGGCGTCGGGTTCCTGCTCTACGGGCTGCTCGATCTCGTCGTCGACGGTCACTTCGAGGCCGTGCAGTTTCTCGACGACGAGATCGAGCGACTGGAGGATCTGCTGTTCGACGAGCAGACCCGCAACATCGACGTGCAGCGGCGCAGCTTCGCACTGCGCAAGAGCCTCGTCAACCTCCGGCGGGTCGTGCTGCCGATGCGGGAGGTCGTCAACTCACTGATGCGCCGGGACCTCGAGATCGCTGTCGACAACATGCGGCCGTACTTCGAGGACGTCTACGACCACGTCTTGCGTGTGACGGAGTGGACCGAGTCGCTGCGCGACCTGGTGACGACGATCCTGGAGACCAATCTGACCATCCAGGGAAACCGGCTCAACGTGATCACCAAGCAGGTGACCGGCTGGGCGGCCATCATCGCGGTGCCCACTGCCGTCACCGGGTTCTACGGCCAGAACGTCCCGTACCCCGGCTTCGCCGACACCAGCGGCTTCGTGTCGTCCAGCCTGCTGATCGTCGTCTTGTCGCTGTGCCTCTACGTTGCGTTCCGCCGCCGGGGATGGCTCTGACGCGTGCAGCCCATCACCTGCGTCAGACGTCGCCAGGGTTCGGACCCCTGCCGGGAATGACGCGAGAGCGGCTGACCCCCGGGTCTCAGGGCGGCCGGGGCCGGTCCCGCCGGTCCAGTGATGGCAAAGAGGCTCACCGCAGACGGCGCAGCGTGATTATGCTGCGACGACCGAGCGGTAGATCTCGACAGTCCGTGCAGCGATCCGCGGCCACGAGAAGTACTCGACGGCGCGCGTCCGACCCGCCCGGCCGAATTCCCGGGCGCGAGCGGGATCGGCGAGCAGACCGTTCACCGACGCCGCCAGATCGGTGACAAAGCGCTGCGGATCCAGCGGGGTTCCGGATCCGTCGTCGCTCTGCTCGATGGGCACGAGAACGCCCGTCCGGCCATCGGCCACGACCTCGGGGATCCCGCCGGTCGCGGTCGCCACCACGGCCGCCTCACACGCCATTGCTTCCAGGTTGACGATCCCCATCGGCTCATAGACCGACGGGCAGACGAAGACGGTCGTGTGGCTGAGGACCTGGATCACCTCGACCTTGGGCAGCATCTGCGGAACCCACACCACGCCGTCCCGCAGTTCACGGAGCTCCTCCATCAGCGTGGTGACCTCGGCCTCGATCTGCGGCGTGTCCGGGCTGCCGGCCAGCAGGACCAGCTGAGCCTCCCTGGGAAGCAGGCGAGCTGCCCGGAGCAGGTACGGCAGTCCCTTCTGGCGGGTTATCCGGCCGACGAACGTGACGCTCGGACGATCCGGGTCGACGCCGATCCGGTCCAGTACGTCGGTGCCGTGATCGGGCGCGTACTCATCGGTGTCGATGCCGTTGTGCACCACCGAGACGCGACCGGGATCCACCTGCGGATACGCGCGCAGGACGTCCTGACGCATCCCGGCCGAGACGGCGAT
>JBKPNJ010000144.1:0-8333 GCA_046732575.1 Actinomycetota bacterium | reverse complement strand
CAGGGTGCGGCACGATGAGCCGGGTGACAGCGCCGCCCCCGTGGCCGGATCTCTCCCCACGTCCGGTGGTCGCACCCACCGAGAGGGATCCCCTCGCCCGGTTCGCCAGCGAGGCACTGTCGGGGCCGATCGGGTCGCACGCCCGGATGGGCGCAGGATGGTGGACACCGATCCGGGTGCTGCTGGCGGTGACGACTCTCGCGTTCGCCATCGGCATGCTGCAGAAGGCGCCCTGCGAGACCGAGAACTGGACAGCGTCCCCGACGCCATACACACATCTGTGCTACTCCGACATCGGCTACCTGTACTCCTATCGGGGCTTCGCCGAAGGGTGGATACCCTACCTCGACCACGGGCAGCGGTACCCGACGATGGAGTACCCGGTGCTGACCGGGTTCTTCGCCTACGGGGCGGCGGTGGTCACCCACTGGCTCGTCGACGAGCCCGATGTGTCGTCGATACCCGGCAACGAGGTGGCAGCCGATGCCGACGTCCAGCGGGACTCGGCGGTCTACTTCGCGGTCACCGTTGTGGGCCTCTTCCTGTGTGCCCTGCTCGCCGTGTGGGCCCTCGCCCGGGTGCACCAGAACCGCCCCTGGGACGCGATGGCGATGGCGGCCGCCCCGGTCCTGGTGCTCGCCGGGACGATCAACTGGGATCTGCTCGCCGTCGCGTTCGTCGCCGGCGCGTTGCTGGCCTGGTCGCGGTCACGGCCGATCCTGTGCGGTGTCCTGATCGGGCTCGGCACGTCGGCGAAGCTCTACCCGCTCTTCATCCTGGGTCCGTTGCTCGTGCTGTGCCTTCGCTCCGGGCGGGTCCGCCCCTGGGCCGGCGCGCTGGCGGGCGCGGTCGGAGCATGGGTCGTGGTCAACGCGCCGATCTACTACGCGGCACCCGATGAGTGGTCGGAGTTCTGGTGGTTCAACTTCGACCGCGCCGGCGACTTCGGATCCTTCTGGCAGGTTCTGGCGCAGGCCGGGCATTCCTACACCGCCCGGACTGTCAACACCTGGTCCTCTCTCGGATTCGGCGCCGCCTGTCTGGCGATCGCTGCCCTCGGCTTGTTCGCCCGGCGGCGCCCGCGGCTGCCGCAGCTGGTGTTCCTCGTGGTCGCGTCGTTCCTGGTCGTCAACAAGGTGTACTCGCCCCAGTACGTGCTCTGGCTGCTGCCGTTGGCGGTCCTGGCACGCCCGCGATGGCGTGACCTGCTGATCTGGCAGGCCTGCGAGGTCCTCTACTTCGTCACGATCTGGTTGCACATCGAGGGGTCGCTGGCGCCGGGGGTCTCCGGTCAGCCGGACCGGGTCTACTGGCTGATGGTGTTCGTGCGGCTCGCCGGGACGATCTACCTGATGGTCATCGTCGTGCGCGACATCGCCCAGCCGTGGCACGACCCGGTGCGCCAGGACGGCCTCAGTGACGACCCCGCCGGCGGGGTGCTGGACGGAGCCGACGATGCGCCCTGGCTGGGCCGGGCGCGAAGCCACCGACCCACGACCGCTGTTCGACTCAGCTGACCTCCACCCGATCGAATCGGGTGGTCGTGAACCGCACGTCGACGCTCAGCTCGTCGCCCACATCAGGAGGGGTCACGGTCGTCGGCAGTAACAGCATGCTGGCCTGCATGTGAGGGGGTTCGACGAACCAGCGACGCTTCCCGGCAACGCTGAAAGGCGACAGCGCGAGTCCCGCGGACTGGAGTGCCCCACGGGCCAGGACACCGGCGCGCTGCCTGCCGGAGCCGGCGGCGTTCGGCGCTTCCAGGCCGATGCCGTGGGCAGTGCCACCGGAGACAACGAGCAGGGTGCCGGCCCGATGTATCCGGCGCTGGCGGTAGCCGACCCGCTGACCCCGGGTGACAGGGTGTCGATCCAGCACCGCCGCGCGTACCCGCAGAGCCCGCCGGTCGCCGAGCCACAGTGAGGTTCCGATGCGGGGAAGCAGAACCAGATCAGGATGGCGTGACCGGAGCTCCTCCAGCTCATGGTCGCGAAGGTGCGACACGTAGAGCCGGTCGGTCGCGATCCCCGAGTCACGGATCGTGCCGATCCAGGACTCGACCTCGGCCAGCCTGGCTCCGGTGATCGGCAGGTGCAGGGCGGCGCCGACCAGGCGAAGGTGCTGAAGAGGCCCGGCCGCGGCCCGCAGCTGGCGCGCGGTCACTCCGTGGCGCAGCATCGACGTCAGGCACTCGAGCACGACCCGTGGCCGGCCACCTCGATCTGCCAGCGCCTGCAGGTCCTCGATCCGGCCCACCGTGTGGATGACGCGGTCGTCGTACAGACCCGGGTCGATCCACGGCCGCCACGGCGACAGGGTCAGAAGGTCCCCGGCGAACCGCGGCCGCACCTCGGGGAGCTCGCCATAGTTGCCGACGGCAACCGTCGTGGCACCGAGCCATCCCGCCTTTCGAGCCAGCCGCGCCAGCCCCAGGCCGTAGCCGTTCCCCTTGATCACCGGCACGATCCCCGGGTGCGTCGCGGCAACCGCGCGCAGGTGCGCGCGCCACCTGTCCCCGTCGACCCGCAGGATGAGCGACATGGGGTCAGCGCCGGGCCATGTAGAGATCGAACGCCTTGTACAGCAGGCGAGACAGTGGCAGGTCCCACTCGCCGACGTACTCCACGGCCTGCCCGCCGGTTCCCACCTTGAACTGGATGAGCCCGATGTGGGGGTCGGAGCTGTCCAGCGTGTCGGTGATGCCTCGAAGGTCGTAGACGTCCGCGCCGGCTGCGATCGCGTCGCGGATCATCTGCCATTGGACCGCGTTCGAGCCCCGCACCTCACGCTTGACCGTCGATGACGCGCCGTACGAGTACCACGCATGCGCACCGACCCGCACCCACGTCGTCGCGGCCACGAGATCCGGCCCATGGTGTGCCAGGTAGAGGCGGATCCGGTCGGACTCCTCGGCGAGCAGCGCATCGAACATCTGCCGGAAGTAGGCCAACGGGCGCGGTGCGAACCCGTCCCGCGCTGCGGTCTCGAGGTAGAGCCGGTGGAAGGCGGGAAGGTCGGCGGCATCGCCGACGCGGACAGACACGCCGGACCTCTCGGCCTTCTTGATGTTGCGTCGCCACTGCTGGTTCATGGCCTTGAGCACGTCGTCCTCGGAGCGCCCGGCCAGCGGCACCTGGAAGACGTAGCGCGGCTGACCGGCGGCGAACCCCTCGGTCCCGCCCTGGGCTCTCCAGCCGAGCGAGCGCAGCTGCTCGGCCACACCGGCTCCGCCGGGAACCTGTTCATCGGGTGGCAGATCGCCGAGGCGGAGCTGCACCGCGTCGGCGATCGCCTGCTTGACCGTCCCGGCGGTCCATCGCCGTACGACGACCGGTGGCCCCATCCTGATCCCGAACGCGCCCTGGCCGGCCAGGTGGGCCGCCAGCGGGTCGAGCCACTCCGCCAGGCTGCGGCTCGACCAGTCGATCACCGGGCCCTCCGGCAGGTAGGCAAGGGACCGAGAGGTCTTGGGGATGCTGCGGTACAACACCAGTCCCGCTCCGACCAGCTGGCCGTCCCCGGCGCGCCATCCGACCGATTCGTGGCGCCACTCGCTCTTGACCCGGCCCCAGGCGGGTGTCTGCAGGAAGCTGGCGCTGGGTTTCGTCCGCAGGAAGGCCAGATGGGCATCGGGACTGATCGCCTCGACGGTGTAGCGGCCAGAACCCACGGGCAGCGAGGCTACCGGAGGTGAACCCAGCGACGTCGCTGCGCCCGGAGCTCCAGGCGCAGGTGTTCAGAGCCGTTCGCGCAGCCACTCGATGTCGGCGGCCTGGCCCTCCACGCCGCCGGGGGTCTCACACACCACCGAGACGCCCGCGTCGCGAACCACGCCGACCAACGCCTCGGCGGCGATGTGACCGGAGCCGAAGTTCGCGTGTCTGTCGGCACCGGAGTCGAACGTGTCCCTGCTGTCGTTGGCGTGCACCAGGTCAACCCGTCCGGTCACCGCCTTGGCCCGCTCGACGACACCGAGAAGCTCCTCGCCTCCGGCGTGGGCGTGGCAGGTGTCGAGGCAGAACCCGACGGTGTCTCCGCCGTCGGCTCCGGCGAGCGCCTCCCAGACGCCGGCGATCCGGTCGAGCCGACGGGCCATCGCGTTGCCGCCGCCGGCGGTGTTCTCGATCAACAGCTGCACCGGCATCTCCAGCCGGTCGACGCACTTGCGCCAGTTGTCGTACCCCACCTCGGGGTCGTCGTCCTTGAGCAGGTGACCGCCGTGCACGATCACCGCCCTGGCACCTATCTCCGCCGCGGCGTGCATCGTCTGCTGGAGCAGCTTGCGGCTGGGGATGCGTATCCGGTTGTTGGTGGTGGCGACGTTGAGGACGTACGGCGCGTGGACGTACAGCTCCACCCCGGCTGCGTCGGCGGCCGTCTTGAGAGCCTCCGCGCCGCCACCGAAGGCGATCTTGGGCCCCTTCCATCCCTGGGGGTCACCGAGGAAGAACTGCACGAGATCGGCGTTGCGGGCCTTGGCCTCGGTGATCGGGTCCTGCTGGTCAACATGCGCCCCGAACTTCAGCTGCGACGTCATGCGCACAGCGTAGGCCGACCCACCGACGGCGCGCTCGGGCCGGCGGCCGGCGGCCCGGCCCGGCCGGCTGTGGGCGGTTCAGAGTGCTGTGCCGCCTGTGGATCGGCATTCGCCGCGGGATCGGCGCGCTGTTAGACTCGGCGACTCAACCGGCCCCGGAGCGTGTTGCGACAGGGTGGGTGGAGATCACGCACAGCCTCCTGCCACGGAGAGACCGTGGCCGCTGAGCCCAGAGGAGGAGAGCCCACTTGCGTACGTACGAACTGATGGTCATTCTCGATCCCGAGCTCGAAGAGCGCACCGTCGCACCGTCGCTCGACCAGTACCTCAACCTCGTCCGCCAGGCGGGCGGAACGGTGGAGAAGGTCGACGTTTGGGGACGTCGCCGTTTCGCCTACGAGATCCAGAAGAAGACCGAGGGCATCTACGCCGTCGTCGAGCTGCAGGCCGAGCCTGCGACGGTCAAGGAGCTCGACCGCCAGCTCGGACTCAACGAGTCGGTGCTGCGCACTAAGGTCTTGCGACCAGACGTCCACTGACCGGTTTGAGACCGATTCCCCCGGTCGAACCCCAACTCCTGACCTGGGAGGTCTCATGGCAGGCGAAACCATCATCACGATCGTCGGCAACCTCGTCGAGGATCCCGAGCTGCGCTTCACCCCGTCCGGTGCGGCCGTTGCCAACTTCCGGATCGCGTCGACCCCCCGCACCTTCGATCGCCAGACCAGCGAGTGGAAGGACGGCGACACGCTGTTCCTGTCCTGCGCTGTGTGGCGGCAGGCGGCTGAGAACGTCGCCGAGTCCCTGCAGCGCGGCATGCGGGTCATCATCTCGGGCAGGCTGAAGTCGCGGACCTACGAAACCCGTGAGGGCGAGAAGCGCACGGTGTTCGAGATCGACGTCGACGAAGTCGGACCGAGCCTGAAGAACGCGACGGCCAAGGTCACCAAGACCACCCGCTCGGGCGGGGCAGGCTATTCCGGCGGGTCCGGGGCGAGCAACACCGACCCGTGGGCGTCCCAGCCCGGCCAGCCGGCGGACCGCGCCGCCAACAGCGACCCGTGGGCCTCTCAGCCCAGTGCCGCGGCAGGCTCTGTGGATGAGCCTCCGTTCTGACCTTCCACACCCGTCCGATCCCGACCATTCCGGCCTACCAGCCGGGCTCTGAAGGGGAGCACCACAATGGCCAAACCAGTCATCCGCAAACCGAAGGCGAAGGTCTGCGCGTTCTGCAAGGAGAAGGTCTCCTACGTCGACTACAAGGACACCGCCCTGCTGCGCAAGTTCATCTCCGACCGCGGCAAGATCCGGGCGCGTCGAGTGTCCGGCAACTGCACCCAGCATCAGCGCGATGTCGCGACCGCGGTCAAGAACGCCCGCGAGATGGCGCTGCTGCCCTACACGTCGACCGCTCGCTGAGCCGGGGTCACACCATGAAACTCATCCTCACCCAAGAGGTCTCGGGGCTCGGAGCACCGGGTGACATCGTCGAGGTCAAGGACGGATATGGCCGCAACTACCTGGTTCCGCGCGGTTTCGGCATGCGCTGGACCCAGGGGGCCGAGAAGCAGATCGACTCGATCAAGAAGGCCCGCAACGTTCGCGACATCCGTGACCTCGGCCATGCCCAGGACATCCGGAGCCAGCTCGAAGCCATCACGATCAGGCTGCCCGCCCGTGCTGGGGACACCGGCCGGCTCTTCGGTGCGATCACCGTCGGTGACATTGTCGCGGCGGTCAAGGCTGCCGGTGGGCCGGACATCGACAAGCGCCGGATCGAGGTCGGCAACCCGATCAAGACGGTAGGAACTCACCAGGTGAGTGTGCGGGTGCACGACGAGGTGAGAGCCACACTGACCCTCGACGTCGTCGCAGCCTGATCGGGCGGTCTCCTGTCCAGGCCGAGCCAGCCTCAGCAGGCCCGGCGCACCGGCGCGCACCACGCAGCGGCGGGCCCCTGCCACGCCCACGGGCGAATCACAGTGCCAGGTGAAGCGATGCGGTCATTCCGAAATGCCTTGCCCCTCGGGCCATCACCGCTCAGCAGGCGCCGGTGACGAGCCAGGCGTCGGACCGCGCCCGCCGAACGAGCGTCACCATCCGGGCCAGCATGAAGGCCCCGAACGCCCACCAGAGCCAGACAAGGCCGCCGTCGAGGAAGAGCACGCACAGCGCCAGCGGCGCGAAGACGACGAGGGTGACGACTCCGGCGACCGCGAGGTAGCGCCCGTCGCCCGCCCCGATCAGAACCCCGTCGAGTACGAACACCACCCCTGAGACCGGCTGGAACACTGCGGCCACCAGGAGCACCGGTCCCAGCAGTGAGGTGACCGCCGGATCCGCGGTGAACAGCCGGCCGAGCATTGGACCCACCAGGACCAACCCCAACCCGAAGACGGCACCCGTGGCCAGACCCCAGGTCAGCATCCGGCCGGTCGCTCGCCGCGCTCCGACGACGTCCGCGGCACCCAGCAGCCGCCCGGTGATCGCCTGGCCGGCGATGGCGATGGCGTCGAGGGCGAAGGCCAGGAAGGTCCAGACCGTGAAGGCGATCTGGTGGGTCGCGGTGGCGACCGCGCCTTGATGGGCGGCCACGTAGGCGGTCACCAGCAACGCCACCCGCAGCGTGACCGTACGCACGGTCAGCGGGATCCCTGCCAGGGCCGATCTGCGGATCCCGGTGAGGTCGGGCCATAGCCGCGCTCCCTGTGCGCGTGCGGCGCGGGCCACGACCAGGATCAGCGCGCCGGCCACCGCCGACTGGGCGATGACTGTGCCCCAGGCTGACCCGACGATGCCCAGCCCGGCGCCATAGACGAGGGTGAGGTTGAGCCCGATGTTGGCCAGATTGCCGGCCACGACAACGATCAGCGGAGTACGGGTGTCCTGCAGACCACGCAGGACTCCGGTGGCGGCGAGCAGCAGCAGCATCTGCGGCAGCCCGAGGAGCGCGATGCGTAGATAGGTGGAGGCGAAGGGAACGACGCCAGGCGCCGGATGGAACACCGCCAGGATCGGGTCCACCGCGATCATCAAGAGCATCATCGCGGCCAGCCCGAGAAGCAGCGCCAACCAGATCCCGTCGATGCCCCGTTCCAGCGCAGCGCGCGTATCGCCCGCCCCCACGCTGCGGGCGACCATCGACGTGGTGGCGTAGGCGAGGAAGATGAAGAGGCCGACCAGGGACTGCAACGTCACTCCGGCCACCCCCAGCCCGGCCAGCTGCGGGGTCCCGAGATGGCCGACGATCGAGGAATCGGCCAGCAGGAACAACGGTTCGGACACCAGCGCGCCGAAGGCCGGCACCGCCAGGCGCAGGATCTCGCGGTCCTGCGTTGGGAGAAGGGCCCGACGCCCGCCGGTAAGGATCACCATGGAAATGTGACTGTAACAAAGGCGGACCAGCCCGACGCCGTCGGGGCCCGGGACGCCATCCGGGTGATCCGACGGAACGCAGAGCTTGTCGACAAGTCGGTGCCACAGGGTGAGACGGCAGCGGTTCGTCGGCCGTTTGGCAGTGGTTTTCCGCCGTCCACACCAGCGTGCTGGGCAGACGGGCAGGCCACGACGTGTTGGGCCCGGCCACTCAGCCCCACTGTCCACAACGATGTGCCCAGGCTGTGCACAATCCGGTCCCACGTTGTGCACCTTGTCCGGGTTCCTCACCCACAGGAGCTGTGGACGACGATCTTGGACGGGTCGCCGCGCCGGCACTAGCGTCACCGGCTGGTGTCACCGGCAATGTCACCGGCTGGTGTCACCGGCACCCACCTTCAGGTTCGCCGGACATTCAGGG
>JBKPNJ010000143.1:0-17317 GCA_046732575.1 Actinomycetota bacterium | reverse complement strand
GGTGCTGTTTCTCGACGAGCCCACCACCGGCCTCGACCCACGCAGCCGGTTGGACCTGTGGGGCGTGATCAGGGAGCGGGTGCGCGCCGGAGCCACCCTGCTGCTCACCACCCAGTACCTCGAGGAGGCCGACGCCCTCGCCGACTCGATCGCTGTGATCGACGCCGGCCGGGTCATCGCCCGGGGTACCGCCGACCAACTCAAGGCTCAGGTCGGTGGGGAGCGTCTGGAGGTGGTCGTACTTGCCCGGGAGGAGCTCGCGCAGGCGCGACAGATCCTGGCCCGCAGCGCGGCAGCCGAGTGCACGGTCGACGAGCACGCACGGCGACTTGCGGTTCCCGCACGCGGCGGGTCTTCGGCACTCGTCCAGGCGATCCGCGACCTCGACGCGGCGCACATCGGCATCGAAGACGTCGGGCTGCGGCGGCCCACGCTCGACGATGTCTTCTTGACGCTCACCGGCCACGGTGCCGAGACCGACCAGGCTCCCCAGGCGGAGGCGACCGCCGGGAGGCCAGGATGACGACGATGGTGACAGGAACCGCCACATCGGCTCCGGGAGGCAGCGCGAGCGGCGTGATCTCCGACAGCCTGGTGATCGCGTGGCGCAACCTGAAGCGGATCCCCCGGGTGCCCGAGCTGCTGCTCTACGGCACCATCCAGCCGATCATGTTCGTGCTGCTGTTCGCGTACGTCTTCGGCGGCGCGATCTCGGTCGGAGGGAGCCACGATCCCGCCGTCTATCGAGAGTTCCTGGTGGGCGGCATCTTCGCCCAGACGATGACGTTCGCCGTCGCATCGAGCTCGGTCGGGCTCGCCGACGACATGCAGCGCGGGCTCATCGACCGGTTCCGTTCGCTGCCGATCGCGCGCAGCGCCGTGATCAGCGGCAGGGTCATCGGCGACCTGGTCTTCAACACGTTCGTGCTCCTGGTGCTGGTGCTGTGCGGGCTGGCGGTGGGCTGGCGCTGGCACGACGGCCTACCGAGGGCACTTGCAGCGGTGGCCATCCTGCTCGGCCTCACGTTCGCGATGCTGTGGATCGGTGCGCTGATCGGGCTCTCCGTGCGCAGTGCGGAGGTCGCGTCGTCGGCGGGGCTGATCTGGCTCTTCCCGCTCAGCTTCATCTCCAGCTGCTTCGTCGACCCGTCCACGATGCCGGAGTGGATGCAGCCGATCGCCGAGTGGAACCCGATCAGCGTTGTCGCATCGGCGATCCGGGAGCTCTGCGGCAATCCGAACCCGTTCGTCTCCAACGCGTTCCCGGGGCAGCATCCCGTGTTGCTGTCATGGATCTACATCGTCGCGATCGTGGCTGTCTTCGCCCCGCTCGCGGTGCGGAAGTACGGACGCGCGACCTCGCGCTGACCGCCACCGCCCTCCCACCTCCGCGTCATCCGACAGTTATCCCGCGCCATCCGACAGTTATCCGGTGTCATCCGACAGTTATCCGGGGTCATGCGACGGCGCATTCGCCGCTGACTGCCGGATCGCGCGCTGAGGCGGCCGACGGGGCGCTAGGCCGTGTAGGGCTTGGCGTCGACGATCTGCACCATCATCTGCCTGCCGTTCGGGGCCTTGAACTCAGCCTGCTCTCCGACGTGCTTGCCGGAGACGGCCGCACCGAGCGGTGACTGGGGGGAGTAGACGTTGACGCCAACCGTCTGGTCAAGCCCGACGAGCTCACGAGAGCCCAGCAGGAAGGTCTCGGTCTCGTCGTCGCCGTCGAAACGGACAGTGACGGTCATGCCCAAGCCGACGACCCCGTTCTCCCCCGGGGTCTGGCCCACCTTGGCGCGGCGCAGCATGCTCTCGAGGATGCGAATCCTCGCCTCGGCCATGCCCTGCTCTTCCTTGGCCGCGTGATAGCCGCCGTTCTCCTTCAGGTCACCTTCGTCACGGGCATCACCGATCCGCTGCGAGATCTCGCTCCGCGCCGGCCCCTTCAAGTACTCCAGCTCTGACACGAGCTTGTCGTAGGCGTCCTGCGTCAGCCAGGTGACGTTCTCTTCCGTCGGCTGGGGCACGGGTCTAGCTCCTTGGTCGTGGCAGGTGCCGGTGGCACAGGTGTGTCCCCGACCCTGCCAGGGGAAACGACGAGCGTACCAACCAACGGCGTCCCGGGTCACGGCCACGTGTCCCGGGACTAGCCACCGGACCGCGACCCGGCCGGGGCGCACCCCAGCAGCACGGCGGTGGTCGCGGCACGCTCCGTGACGATGGTCTTGACAACGGTCAGCGTGTCACCTCGGTCCGCGGGCGCGGCGAATGTGAGGTCCCCGACGACGCCGTGGTCGCTGGCCTGTGCTGTCACCCGGCACCTGGCGGTGACGCCCTCGGCGTAGTCGATCTGGATTCTGACCCGGACGCTGTGCGCGTCGACGACCTCGAAGCTGACCAACTCCGACGACAGCGGCTGTTCTGCGTGGTCGGCAGCCGCCCAGACCAGCCAGCCGAGGGCGAGGGCGGCAACGAGACCGACGACGGCGATGGTCAGTGGACGGGCCCAGGGGGGCGGGGCGCCGTACCGTTCCTGCAGACGTTCCGGACCGGCAGTCACGGATGGAGTACGGCCTCTCGTGCGTTGGGGTGGTGGAGGGATGCGACAGACTTCGGGAACCATTGTCCCGGACGTCTGAGAAGTAGGAACCGGACAGTGACGAGCAGAGAGCGAGGCAACGGGTGCACGACTCCCAGTCGGTGATCATGGACACGGGGCGTGACGCCGTCGATCGGCGTGGCGAGCGGTTGCGGCTGATGGCCGTGCATGCGCATCCCGACGATGAGTCGAGCAAGGGCGCGGCGACCATGGCGAAGTATGTCGCCGAGGGTGTGGACGTCCATGTCGTGACGTGCACCGGCGGCGAGCGAGGGTCGATCCTCAACCCCAACATGGACCGGCCCGACGTCCTGGCCAACATGTCGGAGATCCGACGTCAGGAGATGGACCGTGCCCGCGAGATCCTGGGCGTGCGCCAGGACTGGCTCGGCTTCGTCGACTCTGGCTGGCCAGAAGGCGATCCGCCACCGCCGCTGCCGGAAGGGTGCTTCGCCGCGATGGACGTCGCGGAGGCCGCCCGGCCGTTGGTGCGCCTGATCCGAGCGTTCCGGCCGCACGTCGTGACCACGTACGACGAGAACGGCGGCTACCCCCACCCCGACCACATCATGTGCCATCGCGTGACGATGGCGGCCTTCGAGGCAGCAGGCGACCCCGACGCCTACCCGGACACCGGCGAGCCGTGGCAGCCGCTGAAGCTCTACTATCACCACTCGTTCCACTACGAGCGGTTCATCGCATTGCACGAGGAGATGCTGCGCCGCGGCCTCGAGTCGCCGTACGCCGAGCGGCTCCAGGAGTGGAAGCCGGACCCCGACCATGCGGCCCGCATCACCACAAGGGTGCCGGCGGCGGACTACTTCGCGGTACGGGACAAGGCGCTGCTGGCGCACGCCACCCAGGTCGACCCCGGCGGCGCGTGGTTCGCGGCTCCCCTCGAGGTGCATCAGGCGGCGTGGCCCACCGAGGACTATGAGCTGGCGCGGACCTCGGTCGACAGCGAGATCCCTGAGGACGACCTGTTCGCCGGGGTTCGGGACTCGGCCGCACGAAGGAACGCGGGCCGAGAGACGATGGAGACATGACCCGCTCAGCGCTCGTCTCCGCCATTCCCTCCGAGGACCAGGTCCGCCCCGGCTGGCTGGGCTTCCTCGTGGTGCTCGCACTCGGCGTCGTGACCTACCTTCTGTGGCGCAGCATGAACACCCAGCTGGGGCGCGTGAACTTCGAGCCGGGACGCGGCCCCGCGGCAGAAAGCCAGGAGGACGGGGCGCTGGACGGGTCTGAGCCCGGCCAGGACAGCGAGCTGAGCGCCCCGGATCCCCCGCCCGAAGCCGACCACGGCTCACACCCGGGCGGGCCCTCCTCCTAGTCTGGCCGGGTGAACCGCCTCGCCGCCGCGACCAGCCCCTACCTGCTTCAGCACAAGGACAACCCGGTCCACTGGTGGGAGTGGTCCGACGAGGCCTTCGAGCAGGCGCGTTCGCGTGACGTCCCGGTGCTGCTGTCCGTCGGTTACGCGGCCTGCCACTGGTGCCACGTGATGGCACACGAGTCGTTCGAGGATGAGGCCACCGCCGCGTTCATGAACGCCAACTTCGTCAACATCAAGGTGGATCGCGAGGAGCGTCCCGACATCGACGCCGTGTACATGGAGGCCACCCAGGTGATGACGGGCCATGGTGGGTGGCCGATGACGTGTGTGCTCACGCCAGACGCCCAGCCGTTCTTCTGCGGCACCTACTTTCCCGACCGGCCCAGGCAGGGCAGTCCCTCATTCGTGCAGGTGCTCACCGCCGTCGTGCAGGCGTGGCGGGACCGGCGGAACGAGCTCACCAAGGTCGGAGCCGACATCGTCGGCCACCTCAACGCGCAGCGCGCTGCCTCCGCCGACGGGCCGCCTGACGCTGCCGCGCTGGACCAGGCGGTCGCTTTGTTGTCGGCAGAATACGACCGGCGCCGGGGCGGCTTCGGCCGTGCGCCCAAGTTCCCGCCGTCGATGGTGCTCGAGTTCCTGCTGCGTCACCATGCTCGTACGGAGTCAGCGCAGGCCCTCACGATGGTCGCCGGCACCTGCGAGGCGATGGCCCGCGGCGGCATGTACGACCAGATCGGCGGCGGGTTCGCCAGGTACAGCGTCGACGCCGGCTGGGTGGTGCCGCACTTCGAGAAGATGCTCTATGACAACGCGCTGCTCCTGCGCGCCTACCTGCACTGGTATCGCCGCAGCGGGGGGAGTCTCGCTCGACGTGTCGCATCCGAGACGGCCGAGTTCCTGCTGCGAGAGATGCGCACCGCTGAGGGCGGGTTCTCCTCCGCCCTCGACGCCGACTCCGAGGGCGTCGAGGGAAAGTTCTATGCCTGGTCCCCCGCCGAGCTGGTCGACGCGCTCGGGGAGGTCGACGGCCGGTGGGCGGCGGACCTGTTCGAGGTCACCGAGGGCGGCACGTTCGAGCACGGTTCCTCGACGCTGCAGCTGCTGCGTGACCCCGATGACCAGGAGCGGTTCGAACGCGTGCGTGCGGCGCTGTTCGCCAGTCGCGCGCGACGTGTGCGGCCCGGCCTGGACGACAAGGTCGTGGCCTCGTGGAACGGGCTGACGATCGCGGCGCTCGCCGAGGGGGGTGCGCTTCTGGCCCAGCCGCGGCTGGTCGACGCGGCCGAGGGCGCGGCAGCGCTGATCTGGGATCTCCATCGGGACGGCTCGGGACGACTGGTGCGGACCTCACGCGCCGGCCGGGCCGGGCACAACGCCGCGGTCCTGGAGGATCACGCGAACGTCGCTGACGGCTTTCTGGTGCTGCACGGAGTCACCGGCGACAGCAGCTGGCTGCACCGGGCCGGTGAGCTCCTCGACCTGGTGCTGGAGCACTTCGGGGACGGTAGAGGTGGCTTCTTCGACACCGCTGACGACGCCGAGTCGCTGGTGCGGCGACCGCAGGACCCGGGCGACAACGCCACCCCCTCCGGACAGTCGGCTGCCGCGGGGGCTCTGCTGTCGTACGCCGCGCTGACCGGGTCGACTCCACATCGGCAGGCTGCCATCGCTGCCCTCGGCAGCGCCGCGCTGCTCGCTCCTCGCGCGCCGCGGTTCGCGGGGTGGGGCCTCGCGGTTGCGGAGGCGACGCTGTCGGGGCCGTTGGAGATCGCGATCGTCGGTCGGGACGACGACCCGCAGCGCAGGGCGCTGCACGAGGTCGCGCTGCGCAGCGCGGCTCCGGGGGCGGTCGTCAGCGTCGGCCTGCCGGACGCCGATGGAGTGCCGCTGCTGCGGGGCCGCCCGTTGCTCGGCGGGCGCGCGACAGCCTACGTGTGCCGGGGGTTCGTCTGCCAACGGCCGGTGGTGGAGATCGCCGATCTGGCCGAGCTCATCGGGTCCTAGCGGAGCATGTCCGGGGCCAGGCGTTCGGACTGGCGCTCATCCTCCTCGTCACGGGCGCCACCCGAGCTCTGCTCCTTGCGAAGAACGACAAGGTCCCGGCCCTGTCGATGACGGCCAGCTCGACGTCGCGCCTCGGACGTCAAAGCTCAGCGACATCACCGGCGCCGGATCTATGTCCCGATGAACTCCCGACCCCCGGCTGCACCGCTGGCGAGCCGCACTAGCGCAGCGCGTACGTCGCCATCGACACACCGACGTAGTGCACGACGAAGCCCGCGACGGTCAACGAATGGAAGACCTCGTGGAACCCGAACCAGCCGGGCAGCGGGTTGGGTCGCCGGACGCCGTAGACCACGCCACCCAGCGAGTACAGAGCGCCGCCGACGATGATCAGCGTGAGCACGCCGGCGCCGCCGGCGCTGGCGAAGTCACCGATCCAGAAGACCGCCGACCAGCCCAGGGCTATGTAGACCGGGAGGTAGAGCCAGCGCGGGGCAGACAGCCAGAACACCCGGAAGGCGATACCGACGATCGCACCACCCCAGACGAGCGTGAGCAGGATCTCGGCGTCGGGCCGGTCCAGCAGAAGCAGGCAGAACGGCGTGTACGTGCCCGCGATGAGCAAGAAGATGTTGCAGTGGTCGAGCCGGCGCAGCAGGTCGTGCCGGCGCGGTGACCAGTGTCGCCGGTGGAACAGCGCGCTGATGCCGAACAGCAGCACCGAGGAGACCGCGAAGATCAGCGAGCCCAGCCGCGCGGTGCCGGTCGGCGACAACGTGATCAGCACGACGCCCGCGGCAAGGGCGAGTGGGAAGGTGCCGAGGTGCAGCCAGCCGCGCAGCAGCGGCTTGATCTCCTGGATGCGCTCTCGGACAAGCTCCCCGACGGTGGAGCTCATAACACAACATTACCGACACGCGATCGGCCCACGCCGACGATAGCCTGAACTGTAGGTGACCCGGAGGTGAGCGACCGGTGCGCAACATCGCGTACGAGATCTACGAGCGGCGGCTGATGCGGGGGCTCCGGCCCGACCAGATGCCCAAGCACGTCGGTGTCATCGTCGACGGCAACCGGCGGTGGGCCAGAAGCGTCGGTGAGAAGGCGCCGTGGGGTTACGAGGCGGGGGCCGACAAGATCTCGGAATTCCTCGGCTGGTGCGACGAGCTGGGAGTCGAGGTCGTCACGCTCTGGCTGCTGTCCACGGACAACCTGGGCCGACCCAGTCAGGAGCTGCAGCCCCTGCTCCAGGTCATCGAGCAGCTGGTCGAGACGCTGGCGGACTCCGGACGGTGGTGCATCCATCCGGTCGGTGCCCTTGACCTGTTGGAGTCGGAGACCGCGAAGGCCCTCAAGGCCGCGGAGGACCGCACGTCGTCGCTGCAGGGCATGACGGTCAACGTGGCGGTCGGGTACGGCGGTCGGCGGGAGCTGACCGACGCCGTCCGCTCACTGCTCCACCAGCACGCGTCGAAGGGCACGAGCCTGGAGGACCTGGCGGAGACGCTCGACATCGAGCACATCGCCGAGCACCTCTACACCCGTGGGCAGCCCGATCCGGACCTGGTGATCCGGACGTCCGGTGAGCAACGGCTCTCCGGCTTCCTGCTCTGGCAGTCGGTTCACTCGGAGTTCTACTTCTGCGAAGCCCTCTGGCCGGACTTTCGTCGGGTCGACTTCCTTCGGGCGATCCGTGCGTACTCCGCCCGCGAACGTCGCTTCGGCACCTGACTGGTCGACCCCCGCTCATGGACCGTGCCTGCGACCGGCCGTTAGGGCGTGTCTTCAGCGGCCCGGACCAGCCACGTCATACGTTGGGGCGACGGCAGGCAAGCCAGCCGTCTCGGGAGGAGAACACGTGGCCGCTGCAGACGTCACCCGCCGCGATCCCGCACCGGTCCGAACGGCACCAGAGTCGCCTCCTGGACATCGACGCACGTACGTCCTTGACACGAGCGTGCTCTTGGCAGACCCGCGGGCGGTGCTGCGGTTCGATGAGCACGAAGTCGTGCTACCGAACGTCGTGATCAGCGAGCTGGAGGGCAAGCGCCACCACCCCGAACTCGGCTACTTCGCCCGCTCGGCGCTGCGCCTGCTCGACCAGATGCGGATCGAGCACGGCCGGCTCGACCAGCCTGTACCGGTCGGCGAGCACGGAGGCACCGTGCGGGTCGAGCTCAACCACTCCAACCCTGACGTCCTACCCGCGGGCTTCCGGCTCGGCGACAACGACACTCGTATCCTCGCGGTTGCCGGCAACCTGGCGTACGAAGGCCATCGGGTCACACTGGTGTCGAAGGACCTGCCGATGAGGGTCAAGGCCTCCGCGGTGGGGCTGGAGGCGGAGGAGTACCGCGCCGAGCTTGCGGTCGAGTCCGGATGGACAGGCATGGCCGAGCTCGAGGTCCGAGCGTCGGACGTCGACCAGCTCTACGCCGACGGATCACTGGAGCTCGACGAGGCTGTGGACCTTCCCTGTCACTCCGGGCTCGTCATGTTGTCCGAGCGCGGCAGCGCCCTGGGACGGGTGACTCCGGACAAACGCGTCCGCTTGATCCGCGGGGACCGCGAGGCGTTCGGCTTGCGCGGTCGGTCCGCCGAGCAGCGCGTCGCGCTCGAGCTGCTGCTCGACCGCGACGTCGGGATCGTCTCCCTCGGCGGTCGGGCGGGGACGGGCAAGTCCGCGCTCGCCCTCTGCGCCGGGCTCGAGGCCGTGCTCGAGCGCCGCCAACACCGGAAGGTCGTGGTCTTCCGGCCGCTGTTCGCGGTGGGGGGCCAGGACCTCGGCTACCTGCCCGGCAACGAGTCGGAGAAGATGCAGCCGTGGGCCCAGGCGGTCTTCGACACGCTCGGCGCGCTGACCAGCAGCGATGTGATCGAGGAAGTCGTGGACCGGGGGATGCTCGAGGTCCTGCCGCTCACGCATATCCGCGGTCGCTCGCTGCACGACGCCTTCGTCGTGGTGGACGAGGCCCAGTCCCTGGAGCGCAACGTGCTGCTGACGGTGCTGTCCAGGATCGGGTCCAACTCCCGCGTCGTCTTGACACACGACGTCGGGCAGCGCGACAACCTCCGGGTAGGTCGCCATGACGGCGTCGTGGCAGTCGTTGAGAAGCTCAAAGGTCATCCGCTGTTCGCCCATGTCACACTCACGCGCTCGGAACGGTCGCCGATCGCGGCTCTGGTGACCGACATGCTTGAGAACCTCGTCCTCTAGCAGAGGGCTGCCGTCCCTACGGACCCGTCATGCGTAAGACGTCGAGGGCGTCGTCGAGCTGCTGCTCGGTGAGGTCGCCGCGATCGACGTACCCCTGCTCGAGCACGACCTCCCGAATCGTCTTGCGCTCGCGCAGCGACTGCTTCACGACCTTGGCGGCGTTCTCGTACCCGATGTAGGTGTTCAGCGGGGTCACGACCGACGGTGAGGACTCGGCGTACTCCCGGCACCTGTCGACGTTCGCGACGATGCCGTCGATGCAGCGGTCGGCAAGCAGGGTCGAGACCGTCGAGAGCAGACGGATCGACTCGAGGAGGTTGCGGGCCATCACCGGCATCTGGACGTTGAGCTCGAAAGTGCCTGAGGCTCCGGCGGCGACGATCGCAGCGTCGTTGCCGATCACCTGCGAGCACAC
Source organism: Actinomycetota bacterium (assembly GCA_046732575.1). Classification (GTDB taxonomy): domain Bacteria; phylum Actinomycetota; class Actinomycetes; order Propionibacteriales; family Nocardioidaceae; genus JBKPNJ01. Next base: position 7,743 of record JBKPNJ010000143.1, on the reverse strand, counting down.
CATGGTGGCGGCCTCGGGCAGGACCGGGTTGACCTTTCCGGGCATGATGCTCGATCCCGGCTGCAGGTCTGGCAGCTGGATCTCGGCAAGACCCGCCCGTGGCCCCGAGCCCATCCATCGCAGATCGTTGACGACCTTGAGCAGGCTGACGGCGATGGTGCGCAGCTGGCCGGAGAGCTCGACGAGGCCGTCCCGGGCGCCCTGCGCCTCGAAGTGGTTGCGTGCCTCGGTCAGCGGCAGCCCGGTCTCCTCGGCGAGCACGTCGATGACCCGGCCGGCGAAGCCCGGTGGCGTATTGATACCGGTGCCGACCGCGGTGCCGCCGAGGGGCAGCTCCGCGACCCTCGGCAGAGTGCTCCGCAGACGCTCCAGGCCGTAGCGGATCTGGGCCGCGTAGCCCCCGAACTCCTGCCCGAGCGTCACCGGGGTGGCGTCCATCAGGTGCGTCCGGCCCGACTTGACGACCTCGGCGAACTCCTCGGCCTTGCGCTCCAGCGACTCGGCCAGCCGGCTCAGCGCTGGGTCCAGATCCTCGGTCAGCGCGGCGCTGGCAGCGACATGGATCGATGTCGGGAAGGTGTCGTTGCTCGACTGGCTCGCGTTGACGTGGTCGTTGGGGTGGACGTCCTGGCCGAGCCGCTCGGTGGCCAGGGTGGCCAGCACCTCATTCATGTTCATGTTGCTCGATGTGCCCGAGCCGGTTTGGAAGATGTCGAGTGGGAACTCGCGGTCGTGAGCGCCGTCGGCCACCTCCTTGGCGGCGGAGCGGATCGCCTCGGCGATCTCCGGTGCGACCACGCCCAGGCCGGAGTTGACCGTGGCGGCAGCGCCCTTGATGAGCGCCAGTGCACGGATCTGATGCCGCTCCAGTGTGGTGCCGGAGATCGGGAAGTTCTCGATGGCCCGCTGGGTCTGAGCCCGCCACTTGGCGTTCGCCGGGACGCGTACCTCCCCCATCGTGTCGTGCTCGACGCGAACGCCGGCTTCGTCGCCGTCCTCGTCGTCGTACCTGTCGCGGGTGTGATCCATGGCCCGAGACTACGACCCGAACGTCTCCGGGGAGGGTCGGGGCGGAGACTCACGAACCGCCACGTACACGTGGAAGGCCGTCTCGCGGCTCCCGAGCATCGTTACCGCGTCGACCTGGTGACAGCGGCCAACGGCCTGCTCGAGCACGTCGCACAGGTTCGGCGCCTTGGTCGACGACCAGACGGCGAGCGCGCCTCCGGGCCGCAACGCCCGGGCCGATGCGGAGAGGAACGCCTCGGCGTAGACGCTGGCGTTGGCGGGATGGACCAGGAACTCCGGTCCGTTGTCCACGTCGAGGAGGATCGCGTCGTACGAGCCCGGTGCAGCGGCCGGGACGACCCGGCGCACATCACCGATGCGCACGCGAACCCGCGGGCTGCGCAAGACCTCGGCCGTCTCGGGTACCAGGCCCCGGCTCACCCAGTCCACCACGTCGGGCTCCAGCTCGACGACGTCGATGCGGCCGACCCGGTGGTCGGAAAGCAGTGCCCGGACCGTGAACCCGAGCCCGAGTCCTCCGACGAGCACTCGATGAGGGTCGGCCAGGCAGTCCAAGGTGGTGGTGGCGAGGAGCTGCTCCGACGTCGTGAGCGAGCTGTCCATAACGAGGACGCCGTTGACGCGCAGCTCGAGCACGCCCTGGCCCTGCTTCGTGGTGCGGCGTCTCAGCACGACCTCGCCGCGTACGGACTCCGCTCGCGCCACCGTCTGGTACGTCTCTCCGGTCTCCGTCACGCCGCCACATCCGTCTGCGAGGGACTCTTGCTACGTCGTGCGACCCGCGCCTCGTACGCCATCGCATCGTATGACCCACGGGAAAGACCCACCTGGGCTCCGGCCCGGCCCCGGAAGCCGGTGCCCGGCGCACGAGGAGGCGATCTGGGACTACCCTGTCGGGGGTGGAAAACCTCCCCGCACATCACGGCTATCGGGTCTCAGATGCCGACCGCGAGAGGGTTGCCGAGCTGCTTCGCGAGGCGGCCGGCGAAGGGCGGCTGGAGATCCACGAGCTGGAGGAAAGACTCGAGCAGGCGTACGCCGCCAAGACCTATGGAGACCTCGAACCGGTGACCATGGATCTGCCCGGCCACGGGGCAGGTCGCGAACCGGGTCCGAGGGCACCGCGCATGCCGCACACCCGGGTCGGTGGAACCCCGGCCGGCTCGACCGCCATCGCCGTCTTCGGCGGCTCCGACCGCCGGGGAACCTGGGTGGTTCCGGCACAGTTCACCGCCTTCGCGATGTTCGGTGGAGTCAACCTCGACCTGCGCGAGGCGATGCTTGCCGAGCCTGAGGTCGTCATCACCGCGGTGTCGGTCATGGGGGGCGTGGACATCACGGTTCCGGAGGACTGCATCGTCATCGTCGACGGTGCCGGGATACTCGGGGGCTTCGAGGAGTCGACCAGGTCCGGAACGACGGCTGCGGCAGCGGGGTCTCCGATCATCCGGATCCGAGGTCTGGCCGTGATGGGTGGTGTCTCGGTGAAGCGCCGGCCACCGAAGGGTGATCTCTTCAGACGCATCCGCAGGCCGTCGTAGCAGGCGCTCCCGCAAGGGCTTCTCGGGCAGCGGACGCACGGTGGCGGCACGTCCGTCCCGATCAAGCGCGCCCTCTGCCGCCGGGCAGGATGCGTGCTGTCTGGCCCCCGTGCAGCGCCGAGTTCCCGCGACCCCCAGACTGGGAAGCCATGCGACAGCTAAGCTCCCTCGACGCACAGTTCCTCAACGTGGAGTCGGCCACGACCGTCGGTCACGTGGGGGCGCTCGTACTGCTCGACCCATCGTCGACGCCTGCGGGGGAGATGACGCTCGAGGGCCTGCGCGATGTCGTCGAGCCCCGGTTGCACCTCGCCGACCCGTTCCGGCAGCGGCTGGTCGAGGCACCGCTCGGACTGGGATATCCGTACTGGGCTGACGACCCCGACTTCGACCTGGAGTACCACCTGCGCGAGGTCTCGCTGCGGACGCCCGGGAACGACCGCCAGCTGGCGGAGCTGGTGGCCGGCATCCATGCCCGCCCTCTCGACCGCACCAGGCCGCTGTGGGAGATGTACCTCATCCACGGCGTCAGTGGGGGGCGTTCGGCTCTGTACTCCAAGGTGCACCATGCCGCGATCGACGGCGTCTCGGGCGCCGAGATCCTGGCGACGATCATGGACGTCACGCCCGAGCCCCGAGAGGTCGAGCAGCCCGATTGGTCGCCCGACCAGCTCCCTGGCCGGCTTCAGCTGGTCGAACAGGCCCTGCTGTCGGCCGTGACGCGACCGGTGGACCTCGTCCGCGCGCTCGCCAGGTCCCTGCCCCACCTCGCCGATGTTCCGGGCGCGGCCAGCGTCCCCGGGCTGCAGGCCATCAGTGATCTCGCCGACGCGCTGACGGCGGCCGCGACCGGGAATCCGGCCGACCGCGGTGGGGATCGGCGCACGCTCATCGCGCCACGGACCCCGTTCAACGCCCCGATCACTCAGCACCGCCGGTTCGCGTTCGGGTCCCTGCCACTGGCCGAGATCAAGACGGTCAAGAACGCCTACGGGATGACCGTCAACGATGTTGTGATGGCCGTGTGCACTGCGGCGCTGCGCCGGTGGCTGCTCGACCACGACGCGCTCCCGTCGATACCGGTGGTCGTGGCGGTACCGGTGTCGGTCCGGTCAGAGCAAGACGGCGGCACCGCGGGGAACCTGGTGTCGGTCATGTTCGCGCAGCTCCCCACACATCTGGGCTCGCCGGAGGAGCGGCTGGCCTTCGTGCAGGAGTCGATGCGCGAGGCGAAGCAGCATTTCGACGCGGTGCCCGCCTCAATGCTGCAGGACCTGTCGATGGTGATTCCGACGGCACTGTCCGGCCTGGCCGCCCGGTCGTTGTTCAAGCTGATCACCCTGCCGGGTCCCCCGTTCAACCTCTTCGTCTCCAACATTCCCGGCCCGCAGCTCCAGCTGTACGTCGCCGGGGCACGTGTCCTCGGCGTCTACCCGGTCTCGGCCGTCGCAGAGCTGAGCGGTGGACTCAACATCACCTGCTTCTCCTACGACGGCACGCTCGACGTCGGCCTGATCGCCTGCCGTGAGCTCGTACCCGACGTCTGGAACCTCGTGGGCTACCTGCGTGACGCGCTCGACGAGCTTCTCGCGATGGTGCCGCCCGTGCCCCCCGCCTCATAGCGGCCGGTGCGGCCGGCCGTCTACCTAGTGCCGCTGGCCGCGGCGGCGGCCCGGTCGGCTGTCCGGTCGATCGCCTCCAGGATCGTCGGCCAGAGCTGCACCGGCAGGTCGTGACCCATGCCGGGTATCAGCAGCAGCTCCGCGCCGGGAATCGCGGCGGCGGTGGCGCGCCCCCCGGAAGGATGCACCATCCGGTCGGCCAACCCGTGTACGACGAGTGCGGGGACCTCGAGCCGGCGCAGTGCAGCGGTGCGGTCGGGCTGCGCCAGGATCGCGAGCGTCTGCCGCGTCACTCCCGCCGCGCTGATTCCCCGGTCGAACGTCGCTACCGCCCGGCCCCGGTTGGCCGGCAGGTCGGTCGGGTACGCCGGGGATCCGATCGCCCGCCAGAGCCGCTCCGAGTTCAGGAGGTACTCGTCCAGGGACGTGGCGCGTCGAGACAGCAGGAGCCGGATCAGCCGGGGATCCTGCCAGCCGACCGTTCGGCGTCCGGTCGAGGACATGATGGACGTCAGCGACAACGTCCGTTCGGGCTGTGCGATCGCCATCGTCTGGACGATGAAGCCGCCCATCGACGCTCCGACGAGGTGGGCCGCATCGACGTCCAGATGGTCCAGAAGCGCGAAGGCGTCGTCGGCGAGGTCGGCCATCGAGTAGGCGGCGTGCCGCCGGTCCCCGAGAAAGGCTCTGACAACCTGTCCCCGGTTGCCGCCGCGGTCCTCGAAGAGCGTCGAGTGGCCGACATCGCGGTTGTCGAAGCGGATCACGTAGAAACCGCGTTCCACCAGCTGCTCGCAGAACGCCTCATCCCACCAGATCAGCGGGCCACCGAGGCCCATCACCAGCAACAGCGGACGGTCGACCGGGTCACCGTGGGTGTCGTAGGCGATGTCGACGCCGGTGCTGAGGGTCGCGATGGCCTCGGGCATGCGCGTCTCCGTCGCCGAACGTCGGTTGCGAGCCCAGTCTAGGTGCCGGAGCACACTCAGATGTCGAGCCGGGCACCCAGCTCATCGCGCCAGGGTGGATCGGCTCCACGGCGTCCGCAGGTCACGGCTGCGACGCTCAGGCCGGCTTGCATGAGAGCGCCAAGGTCGCGCTCTCCGGACCACTGTGCGGCGAGCAGGCCGGCCATGAACGCGTCGCCGGCACCGACCGTGTCGACGACTGCGACCGGGGGCGAGGCCAGCTCAACACTGCGGCTGCGGTCGGCACCGCTGGCACCGTGCTCCCCTCGGGTGACGACGGCCACCTCCGTCCGCGAGTCGGTGACCAGCGCACGGAGGACGTCGCCGACCGGATGCTGAGGCTGCAGGTACTCAAGATCCTCGTCGCTCATCTTGACCAGCGTTGACCGGTTCGAGATGTGCTGGACACGCTGCCACAAGGTGGCCGGCTCAGGTGATACTGCCGGGCGTACGTTCGGGTCGTAGCTGATCGGGAGACCGGCGACGGCAGCGCGGTCCACCAGGGAGACGACCTCGGCGCCACCGGGCATGACCACGGCCCCAAGTGACCCGACGTGCAGGCTGGCAGGCTGTGCCGGCAGCTCCAGCCGACCCGGGTCCCAGTGCAGCGCGAACTCGTAGCTCGCCCGGCCCTGGTCGTCCAGGGTGGCGGTCGCGGTCGAGGTGGGTCGGGCCGTCGCCGGTGCGAGCAGCTGCACGCCGCTGTCGGCGAGGTGCTGGCGTACGAGCGCACCGTGCTCGTCGTCACCAAGACACGTCACCAGTCGGACAGGCACACCGAGTCGGGCGAGCCCGACGGCGACGTTCATCGGCGATCCGCCCGGCGCGACCGACAGCTGCGCGCCGTCCGACCCGAGCACGATGTCGACCAGGGACTCGCCGACCACCAGTATCGGCCCGCCGGAAGGCATCTCAGCGGGCGTGCTCGAAGTCGACCATTGCGTACGCCCGCAGCTTGGACAGGCGGTGCGTGCTCTTGATGCTCCGGATGGTTCCGCTCCGCGAACGCATCACCAGCGAGTGGGTCGTCGCTCCTCCGGCGCGGTAGCGGACCCCCTCCATCAGCTCGCCCTCGGTTATTCCCGTAGCCACGAAGAAGACATCATCACCGCTCACCAGGTCGCTGGTGTGAAGCACGCGGTCGAGATCGTGCCCGGCGTCGATGGCGCGCTCCCTCTCCTCTTCGTCCCTCGGCCACAGCCTGCCCTGGATCGTCCCGCCAAGGCACTTCATCGCGCAGGCGGAGATGATTCCTTCCGGGGTGCCACCGACGCCGAGCAGCAGATCGATTCCGGTGTCGGGTCGCGCCGCCATGATGGCCCCTGCCACATCGCCGTCGGAGATGAACTTGATGCGCGCTCCGACACTTCGGACCTCTTCGGCGATCTGCGCATGACGCGGTCGGTCGAGCAGCACCACGGTCACGTCGTCCGGTGTGCTGCCTTTGGCCTTCGCGACCCGCCTGACATTCTCACCCACTGGTTCGCGGATATCGACGACGTCCGCGGCCTCCGGGCCGGTGACGAGCTTCTCCATGTAGAACACCGCGGAGGGGTCGTACATGGTCCCCCGCGGCGAGACGGCCATGACCGAGATCGCGTTGTTCATGCCCTTGGCCGCCAGGGTGGTTCCGTCGATCGGGTCGACGGCCACGTCGCACTCCGGTCCCAGGCCGTCACCGACCTCCTCACCGTTGAACAACATCGGCGCGTTGTCCTTCTCGCCCTCACCGATGACCACGACGCCACTCATCCCGACGGTCCCGATCAGCGCGCGCATCGCGCTCACGGCAACCCCGTCCGCACCGTTCTTGTCACCGCGCCCGACCCAGCGTCCCGCCGCCATCGCGGCGGCCTCCGTCACGCGTACCAGCTCGAGGGCCAGGTTGCGGTCGGGTGCTTCTGCGGCGGGCTTCAGCCGGCTGGGTATCCGCGCGTGGTGTTCGGGCGTCACCGTTTCGGGCCTCCCTGGCGAAGGACAAGCATCGCCGCGATCGTAACCGAGCACCCAGCAGAGGCGGCGAGATCCACTCGTGGCCTCCGTCGACGCGGTGCCGGCGCACAACGCACACTGAGGCGATGCCAGATGACCTGGTCGTGTACGAGACACCGCGCACCCTGGTGCGGCTCTGGCGCCCCGATGAGGCAGACCGCCTCTTCGACCTGCTGAGCAGGTGGGAGGTGATGAGATGGCTCGGCACGAACCCCAAGGTCCTGAGGCAGCGCAGCGAGGCCGAGGAGCGTATCGCCCGCTGGGCCGAGGACTACCACCGGCAGCAGCGCTTCGGCGCCTGGGCCGCGCAGGTCAAGGACAGCGGGGTCACGGGGACGATGCTGCTCAAGCCGTTGCCGGCAGGCGCCGACCAGTGGGTTCCCGGCTCAGCCGTCGGCCTGAGGACGTCACGTGTCCTCTCGTGCGGCGTCGGACTGTGGCTCGACCGCCGCGCTCAGTCGCTGGCGGGCGCCGTCGAGCCAGGCCTGGCACACCTTGGCCAGAGCCTCACCGCGCTCCCACAGCGCCAGCGATTCCTCGAGCGACGTGCCGCCGCTCTCCAGCCGGCGGACGACGTCGACAAGCTCGTCC
>JBKPNJ010000142.1:0-7231 GCA_046732575.1 Actinomycetota bacterium | reverse complement strand
AGGCGCAGGAACTCGTCCTGCAGGCTGGCCCGGACGATGGGATCGACCGCACTGAACGGCTCGTCCATCAGCATCACCGGCGGATCCGCGGCGAGCGCACGGGCCACCCCGACGCGCTGCTGCTGACCGCCGGAAAGCTGGACGGGGTAGCGCTTGGCCATCTCGGCAGGCAGCCCCACCCGCTCGATGAGCTCCCGCCCACGAGCCTCCGCGCGCTTCTTGTCCCAGCCGAGCAGTCGCGGAACCGTTGTGATGTTCGAGAGCACGGTCCGGTGCGGGAACAGTCCCGCCGCCTGGATCACGTATCCGATCCCGCGGCGGAGCTTGACCGCATCCACTGACGCCACGTCGTCGCCGTCGAGGAGAATCTGGCCGGATGTGACGTCGATGGTCCTGTTGATCATCCGTAGTGAGGTCGTCTTTCCACACCCCGACGGCCCGACCAGCACGGTGATCTCCCCGGTCTCCGCCACCAGGCTGAGATCGTCCACCGCGACTGTCCCATCCGCATACCGCTTGGTGACATTGCGGAACTCGATCACAACGGCCCCTTGCGTGGCTGTGCTCGGACAATGCGCCGATGGTACGCAGATATCACTGACACCGCGGCATTGCGAAAAGGTGTCCGGGCCAATCGGAACCCATTCGTAGCGCGCGCCGCAACCGGACATGGCCGCGAACAGGACAACCGGCCGCGGTGGCGATCGACTCCACTACTCGACACGATGGACACCTCAAGAGGCGACAGCCACGTCGAGCAGGAGCGAGTCGAGTCGTGAAGGAAACGAGCATGTCGAGGCTGCCGGCCGGTGGGACGGCCAGGCCGATCGTGCGGTGGGGCGAGCCGGTGATGCACCGGCGCTGCCGCGAGGTCACCGACTTCGACGAGGCCCTGGCCACGCTGGTGGCGGACATGGTGGCCACCATGCGAGCGGCCGAGGGTGTGGGGCTGGCGGCTAACCAGGTGGGGGTGGACGTTGCCGTGTTCGTGTTCGCCTGCCCCGACGACGACGGCGTGATGCACGAGGGTGTGGTGTGCAATCCGCGCCTGGAGGTCCCGGAGGGCCGCGGCCGTCGACTCGAGGAGCGTGAGGAGGGCTGTCTGTCCCTGCCGGGAGCCTTCACACCGATGGCACGGCCGGACCATGCCGTCGTGGCGGGCTTCGACGAGACCGGCCGTCCGGTCACCCACGCGGGCTCGGGGCTGATCGCCAGGTGCCTGCAGCACGAGTCCGATCACCTGGCCGGCACAGTCTTCGCCGACCGGCTCGGCCGCCGGGCCCGGCGCAGGCTGCTGGCGCAGGCGGAGAGCACGGCCCACTACTTCCCGGCCGGCTGGCCGGTCGTGGCGATGTCCGGTGACCTGCCGGACATGGAGTAGGCGCTGCGCCAGCCGCTACGCGGTGTCCACCGCGTAGCGGCTGAACGTGGCCTCCTCCTTGACGCGGTACATCGCTGCGTCAGCTCGTCTGAGAACCTCCAGCGGCTCGACCGCGCCGGTGACCAGGACCAGACCGATGCTGGCCTCCACCTGCGCGGAGACGTCTCCGACGTGGATGCTCTCGCCGAGCAGACGGGCGATGCGGACCGCCATCTGTTCGGCCTCGCTGAGCGACACCGGGTAGGTGACGACGACGAACTCGTCACCGCCGATGCGGCCCACGGTGTCGGTCGTTCGTACCGCGGCCTGGACCCTCCGGGCCACCATCGCGAGCACCTCGTCACCGACGAGGTGGCCGTGCAGGTCGTTGACCTCCTTGAAATGGTCGAGGTCGACGAACAGCACAGCACCGGTGCGACCCGAGCGCCTGGCCTGTGAGACGACCTCGTCGATCCTGCGGCGCAGCAACGTCCGGTTCGCCAGGCCGGTCAGCGGGTCGTGGCTGGCCAGGTGGGTGAGTGCGCGCTCGGCTTCCTTGGCATCGGTGACGTCGACGATCTGTGCCAGCGCGTCGCCGAACCCGTCCGGTTCGTCCGACAGCAGGGCGCCGTGCAGAAGCCCCCAGAACACCGAGCCGTCGGATCGGATGTACCGCTTCTCGGTCTGCACCAGCCCCTTGCTGAGGAGTCGATCGATGTCCTCCTGACAGCCGGGCCGGTCGTCGGGGTGGACCAGCTCAAGCATCGACCGCTGGTTCAGCTCGGCTGTCGACAGCCGGAACATGCTTGCCAGGGACTCGTTGCCGTCGACGATCTGCGCGGAGCCGGGAGCGACCCGGAGCAGTGACATTCCGATCGGCGCCCCGTCGAAGGCCAGCCGGAACCTCTTCTCACTCGCATGCAGGCGCTCGTGCTCCAGCCGCAGGCTGGCGGTCAGCCGTTGCTTGTCGATCGCCATGCCGGCCTGCACCGTGAACATCTCCAGCAGCGTGCACTGGAACTCATCCGGCCAGGGTGTGAGAGGACGACCGTCGACGGTGACGATGCCGACCAGCTCGCCGTCCGCGGTCTTCATCGGCGCCAGGAGCATGCCGAGTGCGCCCCAGACGCCGGGCTCACCGAGCAGCCCACCGTCGTCACCCGGCTCGATGTAGCGGAGCCCGGGTGCCAGCTCACGAGGATCGACCACCAGTGAGAGCCCGTGCCAGTTCTTCCCGGCCTGCATCAGCTCGTTCCAGCGAGACAGCGGGTTGCGCTGTCCGAGCAGTGCCGCGTATCCGTCGGGTCCGACAACCGCAACCGCCTCGAGGTCGTCGCCGTCGACGATGTTGACGCATGCCGAGTTGAAGCCGAGTACGTCGACGAGAGCTCGAGCCACATCCATCAGTGACTCGGTGAGCTCCTGCCCCTGGTGGATGCGGGACAGCACCGCGTGGATGTCGCGAATCGCGCCCGCGTCGAGCCGGGGTGCCTTATCGCTCACTCCGGGGTACCCCCGATCGCAGGGTCGATGAGGCGCCAAGACTACGCGCGGCCGAAATGTGGTGCACCCCAAACTACCGAATGTCACGCGTCCAGCAGGAGGTATGCGCAAATCGCGGCGCAGGCTGCCACGTTGAGCGAGTCGACTCCACGCGACATCGGAATCGTGACGCGCACGTCCGCGCTGGCCAGCCAGCGCTGCGACAGTCCGTGACCCTCCGAACCCAGGCACAGGGCGACCCGATCGGCACACGCGCTGAGCGCCTGCTCGATCGGCATCGCGTCGGGCGCCGGCGTGAGTGCGAGCACTTGGAAGCCGTGGCTCCGGATCTGATCGAGCGCACCGTACCAGTCAGTAACGCGGGTATAGGGCTGGACGAAGACTGCCCCCATGGCCACCCTCACCGACCGTCGGTAGAGCGGGTCGGCGCAACGGGGAGACAGCACGATCGCGTCGACTCCCAGCGCCGCGGCGGAGCGGAAGATCGCACCCAGATTGGTGTGGTCGACGACGTCCTCCACGACGATCACCCGTCGCGACGACTGCAGAGTCTCTACCAGCCCCGGTACGGCACGCCGGGCGAACGACGCGAGGGCTCCACGGTGAACGTGGAAGCCGGTCAATTGCTGGACCAGCTCGTCGCCGGCCACGAAGCATGGAGCCGGGGCGGCGGACAGGACGTCTGCCAGCCCCGGCATCCACCTGCGCGACATGAGCAGCGACCGGATCTCGTAGCCGGCCTGGAACGCCCTGCGGATGACTTTCTCCCCCTCGGCGAGAAAGAGCCCGTGCTCGGCTTCCAGGCTCCTTCTCAGGACGGCGTCGCGCAGTCTGGAATAGTCGGCGAGCCGTGGGTCGGAAGGGTCATCGACCGGGATGAACCTGGCCATTGCCTCAGCCTGGGGACCCGCTGCGAGCCCGGGCGACCTCGACCACGGGTCCGACCACGACGACTGCAGGCGGGCGGATGCCCTCGACCGCGACGTCGGCGGCGACGGTGGACAGGGTGGAGAACAGAACACGCTCCGCGGGCATCGATCCGTCGGAGACGACCGCGACGGCGGTCGATTCCCGCCGTCCGTGAGCGGCCAGCTCGCTGGCGATGGCCGCGAGGTTGTCGATCGCCATCATCAGCACGAGGGTGCCGGTCAGCCGGCCGAGCTGTGACCAGCTCACCAAAGAGTCGGGGTGCCCCGGTGGCAGGTGCCCCGAGACGACGGTGAACTCGTGCGCCACCCCGCGGTGGGTGACCGGAACGCCGGCCAGCCCTGGGACGGAGGTCGCGCTGGTCACCCCGGGTATCACCGTGCAAGGAATCCCGGCGTCCGCGCAGGCGAGCACCTCCTCGAACCCGCGCCCGAACACGAACGGATCCCCGCCCTTCAACCGCACGACCCGCTGACCCGTCCGGGCCCTCCCCACCAGGACCGCGTTGATGTCGCCCTGGTTCTTGGAGCTGCCACGCGGCAGCTTGGCTGCGTCGATCACTTCGACGTGCGCCGGCAGCTCGTCGAGCAGCTGGCGCGGCGCGAGGTGGTCGGCGAGCACGACGTCGGCCTCAGCCAGCGCCCGGCGTCCGGCGATCGTGATCAGATCGGGATCTCCCGGTCCACCGCCAACGAGCACCACACCGGGCGCCTTCCGCCGGTGTGGCGGCGCGGCGATGTCCCCCTGGCGAAGCCCGTGCAGAACGGCGTCGCGTACCGCGGCCGACCGTCGTGGGTCCCGGTTGGCAAGTACCGCGATCGTCAGGTTGTCGTGCCGGCCGGTCGCCGGCGTCCAGGCCGTCGCCGCATCGGCGTCGTCGGCCCGGACACAGAAGATGTGATGGTGTTCCGCCGACGTGGACACCGCTGCGTTGACGTCGCGGTCGTCGGTCGCCGCTATCGCGTACCACGCGCCATCGAGGTCCTCCGGCACGAATCCACGCTCGACCCACTCGACCTCGCCCGACCGCACCATCCCCTCCACCGACGGCGTCACCCGCGGCGAGACCACACACACCTCAGCACCCGCGGCGAGCAGCCCCGGGATGCGTCGCTGGGCCACCTGGCCACCGCCGACCATGACGACCCTGCGGCCGGTCAGGATCAGGCCCGCCGGGTACGGCGGGTGGCGGACCTCGTCGTTCACCGTTCGCTCCTGGTCGGTCTCGAGCCGTGCTGTGACTATCGTGTCAGCACGATGCTCGTCACTCGCCGCACGGGCAGCGACCGTTCCTGCGACCCGTGCAGCGATTGTGTACGGTCGCGGTAGCAGCGAATCCGGGGGCTAACCGTGGAGGGACCCATGAGCCTCGAGCGACCAGTCGCCGAAGACCCGTATGCGAAGCTGCCCAAGCTGCCGACGTTCACCGTGCGGAGCACCGACATCCGCCACGGCGAACCACTGGACACCGCACACGTGGCCGACGGTGACAACGTGTCACCACACCTGTCCTGGGAGGGGGCTCCCGAGGGCACCAAGAGCTATGTGGTCACCTGCTTCGACCCCGACGCGCCGACTCCCTCGGGTTTCTGGCACTGGATCGTCGTCGACCTGCCCGCCGACGTCCACGAGCTGCCCGCCGGCGCCGGATCGAGCGGTGAGCTTCCCGGCAAGGCGTTCCATGTCCGCAACGACGTCGGCGAGCACGGGTTCGCAGGCGCCGCCCCGCCCGAGGGCGACCACCCTCATCGTTACTACTTCGCGGTGCACGCCGTCGGGGAGGAGACGCTCGGCGTGGAGCCCGATGCGTCGCCCGCGGTGGTCTCGTTCAACCTCGCCTTCAAAGCGATCGGCCGGGGCCTTCTGGTGGGTACCTACCAGCACTGACACGACGACTCCGACGTGGTCGCGCGTCTGGCCTCCGCGTCGCGCCGGAGCGTCGGAGAGTCGGCGACCGGATGCCGGCCGCCGGCGCCACAGGGGCCGGGGAGAGCGGCCGCGGCGTCGCCGTTGCCGGCCGGTCCGCGACGCCGCAGACTGCACGTATGAATGACGCGGTCGTCGACATGCTGGGTGAGCCGTACCGCATGGAGACGATCGAGCTGCCTCCCGACCGCGAAGGCCCGGTGGTGGCCACCCTTGTCAGCCGCCGAGCAGATGTGCGGACCGGTCGTGCGGTGCTCTATCTGCACGGTTTCTGCGACTACTTCTTCCAGACGAACCTGGCTGACTTCTACGTCGAGCGGGGGTACGACTTCTACGCACTCGACCTGCGGAAGTACGGCCGCTCCCTGCGTGAGCACCACACGCCCAACTTCTGTACGGACCTCTCCGACTACTTCCCCGAGCTCGATGAGGCGCTGCGGCTGCTCAGAGGGCGTGACGGGCAGGCACAGGTTGTCGTCATCGGGCACTCGACCGGCGCGCTGATCGGCGCCATCTGGGCCGACGTCCGGCGGCAGGGCGGAACCCCGGTGGCCGACGGCTTCGTGCTCAACAGTCCGTGGCTCGACCTTGCCGGCTCGGCGCTCATGCGCTCGGTCGGTACAGCGGCGATCAAGCGGATCGGGCGGGTACAGCCGTACCGGATCATTCCGCGGAGGGTAACCCCGCTGTATGTCGAGGGGATGCATCGCGACTTCCGGGGCGAGTGGGAGTTCGACCTGGCCTGGAAGCCGGCAAGCAGCTTCCCGGTGCGCGCGGGGTGGATCGCCGCTGTCCGGCGGGCGCACGCGACACTCCATGCCGGGATCGACGTCGGCGCACCCGTGCTCGTGCTCCGGGCCGCACGCAGCAGTGTTCCCCGCGAGTGGGACGACAGCGTCCAGTGCACGGACACAGTCCTCGATGTACGACACATGGCCCGATGGGCGCACTGCCTGGGCACACACGTCACGACATGCGCCATCGAGGGAGCCATGCATGACGTCACCGCGTCGCGCCAGCCCGCCCGGACGCAGGCGTTCGACGAGATCAACCGCTGGCTGCGGGCGTACGTCGAGGCACCCTTCCCGCGATCCGACACTTGTTCGCCGCGATCCGACACATAGATCGGCTCAGCCGACATCCATGTCCGGTTAATTCAACGCGGGTCTCGAAAGGCCCATGCAGTGATCGGATACCGCGCACAGCGCCGCTGCGGATCATCGGGCGCGCGCAAGTCAGGTATTGGGCCGCGCCGGGCAGACCCGCGCGGTTGTTGACCGTCGGCCGGAGGCCGCAAGTGCTGCACACGCGGGAGGTGCCACGGAGGCGGTCGAGGGAATACTCGAGCGACCGCGAACAGCGATCGCATCCTGCGCTGTCACATGCATCAGTTCGGGTGTCGCGCGCCGAACAACAGTCGGATCGCGCCGAACAACTGTCGGATCGCGCCGAACAAGTGTCGGATCGCGGCGAACAAGTGTCGGATCGCGGGGGTGTCAGTCGACGATCACCAGC
>JBKPNJ010000141.1:0-9847 GCA_046732575.1 Actinomycetota bacterium | reverse complement strand
AAGGCGTCTGCGTCGTCCACGCCGAGTCTGTGCGCGTGCTCCAGCAGGGACGTGATGTCCGCGACGTACGCGCGGACGCTGTGTCGGCTCAGGGCGCGTTCGCTGGTCAGATGGCGCTCGTACTCCTGCAGCAGGCTGCCGTGCGGGGTCTCGAGACGCTTGCGCGGCCGATGACGCTCGGACTCGATCACGCTGCTGACTGTCCGCCTGGCCGGCACCGGGAACAAGCCGCCGCGCCACTCGGCGCCACAAGGGTGCTCATTGCTCGCGCCGCCTGCCCGATCCGGTCAACGGGGGCCGTCAGCCGCGCTGATGTCGTCGATCAGCCACTTGTCACCCTCGTGGATCAGCTCGAAGGTGATGGCGAATGTCTGCCCGAATCCACTGAGCCCGGCCTTGACTGTCGCGTTGTCCTCGGTCTGAGCGGTCACCGCGATGTCGTCGAAGGACACCGAGATGTTCCCCACCGGCGAGTTCTCGAACAGCGCACACGGTGCAGCCTGCTTGAGCTTGGCGCTGAGCACGTCTGTCGCCTTCTCGCAGTCGCCGTCGGCCACCGCGGAGGTGAACCGCTTCACCGCGTCTTCCGGACTGTCCGTGCCGCCGCTGCTGCCGAGGAGGGTGAAGCCGAGTATCACCGCGGCCACGACCACCACGAGGGCACCGAGCGCGGCCAGGATCAGCGCTGCCTTGCGACCGCTCGTCGACTCACCGACCGGGTGTCCAGAGCCGTACTGACCCGGGGGCGTCGAGGCCGCAGGCGCTTCCGGAGAGCTCGCCGCATACTGCCCCCGGTAGGGTGGCGGGGCCGAACTGCGGTCGCTGGTCGGTGCCGGTGCGGCGTGCGACGCCCCGGAAGACCCGGAAGACCGAACGGCGGAGGATCCCGGCCCGAGATCGCTTGACGGCACCGGCCGGGCGCCGCCGTCGGGCGCCGCAGGCTCGAAACCGGGTCCGGGGTGCGGTTCGTCGGGGTGCCCCGCGGGGTCGCGGGGTTCGGATGCGCCGCCCGGCGGTCGCGGAGGCTGCTGGTCGGACATCACTGACCCTTCACGCACGTGAGTGTTGGAGCGTACCGCTTCTGCTGCCTCGCAGCGTCAGGCGGAGGAGGTGTTCAGTTCCTCACGGCGAGTGCGCCGGCGCGCCGCGCGCAGTGAGCTCGCCAGACGCCAACCGCTCCCGGAGCGCTCGGCGAATCCGCCGAGCAGCAGCGAGCCCAGCTGGGCCAGCGTCTCCTCCACCGACAGTCCCGCGGAGGTGGCGATCGCCGCCACGCCGGCGGGGCGAACCACCGGGAGGGACTCCAGCACCAACGTCGCGGCCTCGGGCAGCCGGTCCGTCGCCCGCACCTCGCCGGACCGGTGGGCGACCAGCCCCATACCGGCCGGGGACAGTGCCTCGATGACGTCGGCCACTTCGGCGGCGAACAGCGCCTTGTGCTGCCGGATCAGCTGGTGCACCCCCGCGGACGCCGGCGACGTGACGGGTCCGGGGACTGCGAGCGCCGGGCGGCCGAGCTGCTCGGTCCAGGAGACCGTGTTCGCGGCGCCGCTGCGCAGCGCTGCCTCCACTACC
The DNA here is from genome assembly GCA_046732575.1 of Actinomycetota bacterium. Classification (GTDB taxonomy): domain Bacteria; phylum Actinomycetota; class Actinomycetes; order Propionibacteriales; family Nocardioidaceae; genus JBKPNJ01. The sequence goes on along the minus strand of JBKPNJ010000141.1, from coordinate 8,272 downwards.
ACCGAGCCCGCTGCCAGTCCCGCGATGATCCGGTTGCGCGCCAGGAAGCGAGTCTTGCTGGGCCGGATGCCGGGGGGCAGCTCGCTGACCACGGCCCCCTCGCCGGCGATGCGCTGCAGGAGTGCCCGATGGCCGGACGGGTAGTCCAGATCGAGACCGTTCGCGAGCACCGCCACGGTCCGGCCACCGACCGCGAGGCAACCACGGTGGGCCGCTCCATCGATCCCGTAGGCAGCACCCGACACGACGCTGAAGCCTTGTGAGCTGAGTCCGGCGGCAAACTCTGCAGCGACGTACTCGCCGTAGGAGGTAGCCGCCCGAGATCCGACGATCGCCACCGACCGGGTGGTCGCGGCTGCGAGGTCGAGCGGGCCGCGTACCCACAGTCCGAGCGGGACCCCGCCCTGCGCGTTCAGCTCGACCCCTCCGGCGAACGCATCAAGGCACTCAGGCCACTCACTGTCCCCCGGACAGACGAACCGAGAACCCAGCCGCGACATCGTCGCAAGGTCCTCCTCCGGTCGGGCGGCCTCGAGCCGGATCCGCCAGCGTGGGGCCCTGTCGTGCTTGAGCGCCTCACTTCGCAACCCCTCAAGGACCGCTGTGGCCCCGAGCTCGGTGACCAGATGGCTCAGGGCACGGTCCCCGGGCTCGGCCAGCCGACCCAGCGTGATCCGCGCCAGCCGGTCGGCCTGGCCGGCGACGGTCCTCGAGGACATCACGCGCTCCGTAGCCGTAGCTTGTCCGCGCCTGGCAGCGGGCTGGACGAGCGCAGCGCGATGGCCTGCGCGACGTCGTCCCCTGCCGGCTCGGCTCGCCCGGCCAGATCGGCGACAGTCCATGCGAGCCGCATCACCCGGTCGGCTCCGCGGGCGGTGATCCGCCCGGCCTGCAGCTGGCGTTCGATCTCGGTCAGGTGCTGGGACGCAATGGGCCATCGCCGGCGAAAGTCCGGTCCCGGCACCTCCGAGTTGCGGCGCCACGGCGTCCCCTCGAACCGCTCCCACTGCCGTGCCCGTGCGGCCGCCACCCGGCCGGCGACTACGGAGCTGGACTCGATGTGGTCGAGGTCGTCATGCATCTCCCGGCGGTTGACGGGCTGAACCGAGCGCCGGATGTCGATCCGGTCCCGGATCGGTCCCGAGAGCCGGTCGTGGTAGCGACGCTTCGCTGCCGCCGAGCACTCACACTCGACCCCGGTGCCGTAGTTCTTCCCGCACGGACAGGGGTTAGAGGCCAGCACGAGAATGAACTTCGCCGGGTATCGGACCGCGCGGGCGGAGCGCGCCACCAGGATCTCCCCGCTCTCCAGTGGCTGACGCAAAGCCTCGAGCACATGGGACGGGAACTCCGGAGCCTCGTCCATGAACAGACAGCCGCGGTGCGCCAGTGAGATGGCGCCCGGGCGGATCATCCGGGAGCCGCCGCCGATGATCGACGGGACGCTGGCGGTGTGATGGGGGTCGATGAACGGTGGCCGTCGCACCAGCGGCATGTCCGCCGACAGGAGTCCGGCGATCGAATGCACCGCTGACACCTCGAGCGACTCATCACCGTCGAGATCCGGCAACAGGCCGGGTAGCCGCTCGGCCAGCATCGTCTTTCCGGCGCCGGGCGGACCGGTCAGCAGCACATGATGTCCTCCGGCGGCCGCGACCTCCATCGACCGCCGGGCCTCTGCCTGACCCAGTACGTCGGCCAGGTCGAGGCTGTCGAGCCGTGCGTCACTTCGCCACGCGATCCGGGCAGCGTCCGACAGCGGCGGCACGGGCTCCTCGTCGGGAGCAGGCTCACCGCGCAGCACCGCGACGGTCTGTCGCAGCGATCGCACGCCGAGGACCGCCACCCGTGGCACCAGCGCGGCCTCGCCTGCCTGCGGTTCCGGCACGATCACCCGGTCGAACCCGGCGGCCGCGGCGGCGAGGGTGGCCGGCAGCACGCCCGGGACCGCACGCAGCCGTCCGTCCAGGGCCAGCTCACCGATGACCACACAGCCCAGCAGCGACTCCGGTGGCACGACCGCATCTGCGGCGAGCACTCCGAGCGCGATGGCCAGGTCGAAGTGGGAGCCGCCTTTCGGCAGCGACGCCGGGGACAGGCCGATCGTGACCCGCCGGTTGGGCCACCGATGCCCGCTGTTGATCAGCGCGGCGCGGCAGCGGTCGCGGGCCTCGTTCAGTGACGCGTCCGGGAGCCCTACCAGCCGCACACCGGGCAGGCCGGCACCCAGGTGCGTCTCGACCTCGACCACATGCCCGCGGATGCCTTCGAGGACCACCGACTGCGTTCGTGCCAGCGCCACCTCAGCACACCGCCCGTAGGTGCTCGACAACCGCCCCGCCCCTCGGTGGGCAGATCACGCTGACGACGTCGATGCGGATCTCCCGGGGGTGCACGTCGTGCTCGTCGATCCAGCGCATCGCCAGGCGGCGCAGCCGCTGCGCCTTGCGCCACGTCACGGCTTCTCCCGGATGGCAGTACTCGAGTCCGCGACGTGTCTTGACCTCGCAGACCACGAGAGATGCTCCGTCCCTGGCCACGATGTCGATCTCCCCGGCCTCACAGCGCCAGTTGCGATCCAGGATCGTCAGTCCCGCCTCGATCAGATGTCGGGCGGCGATGGCCTCGCCATGATCACCGAGCGCCTTGCGCGCCGTCCCGGACGACGTCATCGTCACCACCTCCACCAGCAGAGTGGAGGCAACCGACGACCCGCGGCCGGCCCCGCTCGGCGCCTGTTGACGGACCGGCCGGGGAGAGCGTCCTGTGGAGAAGCCTCAGGTCTTGGGCAGCTCGAGGTCGCTCTTGGCCAGCTCCTCGATGTTGACGTCCTTGAACGTCACGATCTTGACGTGCTTGGCGAACCGGGCGGGTCGGTACATGTCCCACACCCAGGCGTCGGACATCGTGACCTCGAAGTAGGCGTCGACCCCTTCGGTGCGGACCTTCAGATCCACCACGTTGCACAGGTAGAACCTGCGGTCGGTCTCCACGACGTACTTGAAGATCCCGACGACGTCGCGGTACTCCCGATAGAGCTGCAGCTCCATCTCGGTCTCGTACTTCTCCAGCTCTTCGGCGCTCATCGAGACATCTCCGGTTCTTCCGACTCGGTGCCGACCATGGCGTTGCGCACGTTGACGAAGCGCCGTCGGTGCTCGACGCACGGACCGAACCGGTCCAGTGCCTCTTGGTGCTCCTTGGTGCAGTACCCCTTGTGGATCGCGAACTCATAGGCGGGAAAGCGGTCGTGAAGCGCCGACATGATCCGGTCCCGGGTCACCTTCGCGATAACCGACGCGGCAGCGATGCAGCCCGCGACTCGGTCTCCCTTCCACATCGCCAGCCCCGGTGTCTCGAGCCCGTCGACGGGGAACCCATCGGTCAGGACATATGACGGGCGCACGTCGAGCCTGGCCAGCGCACGACGCAGCGCCTCCACGTTGGCGACGTGCATACCGAGCTCGTCACACTCCCCCGGCGGGATGACCACGACCGACCAGGCGACCGCGCGGCGGACGATGTGGTCATAGCAGCGCTCGCGGGCCCTGGGAGTCAGCAGCTTGGAGTCGGCCAGCCCGGGGATCCGGCCGCTGCCTTCGTTCAGGATCGCGGCGCCAGCGACCAGCGGGCCGGCGCATGCCCCCCTTCCAGCCTCGTCCACGCCGGCGACCGGAGCCAGGCCCGCGCGCGCCAGCGCACGTTCGTAGCCGTAGAGCCCGGCGTCGCAGCGCACAGTGGTTCCCCGGGGCAGGCTCATAGTCAGACCTTAACCACCCCAGGACCACGGCAGGTGGAGCACCCGGCCGGTCAGTCGTCGCCAGTGGGCCGGTACGGCCGGCGCCGCCACAGGGCCAGCATCGAGGGCGCGGCCGCCAGTCCCATCGCGTACGGCGCGGTGACCGCGCCGATCGCTGACGCCTTGTCGAGGGCCGCGTTGTCGAACGTCGCAGGCCGGCTGAGCCACGTCGCATTCGACAGCGGCCAGACCACTGTGAACACCTTGCCGACAACGTCGGAGGTCGGGACGAAGCCGCCGCCGGGACCACCGAGATGCGACCGGGAGTCGGCTGAGTCGTTGCGATTGTCGCCCATCACCCACAGGTGATCGGCGGGAACTGTCACGTTGAACCGAGTGTCGGAGGGGGCGTCATTGCCGTCGAGGTACGAGTGCTCGTCAAGCGGCACCCCGTTGACAGTGATGTGGCCGAACTTGTCGCAACACCTCACCGTGTCGCCGCCGACGCCGATGACCCGCTTGACGAGGTGTCCGCCAGCGGGATACAGCCCGACGAACTCCAGGCCACGTGAGACCGGGTTGGACGGATGTGTGCTCTCCGCTGCGTTCAGCCAGTTGCCGGGATCGTCGAACACGATGATGTCCCCGCGCTGCACATCGCCGAACCAGTAAGACGTCTTCTCGACCAGGATCCGGTCATTCTTGACCAGCGTCTGGTCCATCGAGCCCGACGGGATGTAGAACGCCTGGACGAAGAAGGTCTTGATGACGATGGCGAGCCCGAGCGCCATCACGAGCAGGACGATGACCTCCTGCCACAGCGGCAGGTCGCGCCTTTCCTTCTTGCTCCGCTTGGTGCCGCCGGAGGTGCCGGATGGCGGCGTCGCGAGGTCAGCGGCGGCCGGTCCCGACGCAGCTGCCGCGACCGCGCCCGATCCGTCTGTCTCACCGGGTCCATGAGCGCCGGTCGAGGTCACGCGGCCGTCGCCCTCGGCCTCATTGGTCACCCGACGAGCCTACCGCCCGGGTCAGCGCGACGAGGTCGCCTCGCGCTTCTCCTTGATTTTCGCGGCCTTGCCGCGCAGGTTCCGCAGGTAGTACAGCTTCGCCCGCCGGACGTCTCCGCGGGTCACGACTTCCACCCTGTCGATGATCGGCGTGTGCAGGGGAAAGGTCCGCTCGACCCCGACACCGAAGCTGACCTTGCGGACCGTGAAGGTGCGTCCGATCCCTGAGCCCTGGATCCTGATGCAGACGCCCTGGAACACCTGGATCCGCGACCGGGTCCCCTCCACCACCTTCACGTGGACCTTCAGGGTGTCACCGGGCCGGAACTCGGGGATGTCGTCGCGTGCAGTCGTCGCTGCGATCGTGTCGATGACGTTGGCCATGAGCGTTGTCGCTTCCTCGTCGGTGCCAGGGGTCACCGCGCGTGTCGTCAGTGCAGGTCATCAGCTGATGGATCCGGAAGGCGCTCGGTGCTCCCCCGCTGGCAGGAGCCCCGCTCGACATTGCGCACGCGGCGCCGCCGGGACGCGCTGGTCCGACCTCCTAGTCTGCCACATCGGCGACCTGCCGCCGAACGGGCCGCAGCGACGGTGTCCTCGGTCGCCTCGCCCCTCGAGCGGTCGGCTCAGCCGGCGTCGTCCCGGCTCTGGCCGGCGTGACCGGAGAGCACGGCCCGGTCGTGGGCGTCCAGCGCGGCGGGGTCGAGTCTGGTGATCAGGTCGGGCCGACGCTCGGCGGTGCGCCGCAGGGATTCGTCTCTCCGCCACTGCGCCACCAGGGCGTGGTCTCCCGACATCAGCACGGCCGGCACGTCCAACCCGCGCCACGATGCCGGCTTGGTATACAGCGGGTACTCGAGCAGGCCACCATCGATACCTGTGCGGTGAGACTCCTCGCTCAACGACGCGGGATTGCCGAGGAAGCCCGGTAGCAGCCGGGCGACGGCCTCGACGATGACGAGCACCGCGGCCTCCCCGCCGGCGAGCACGTAGTCCCCGATGCTGATCTCGTCGACAGGCATCCGAGCAGCCGCGTGATCGACAACGCGCTGGTCGATGCCTTCATAGCGTCCGCAGGCGAAGATCAGCCACGGCTCGGCCGCGTAGAACTCGGCACGCTCCTGGGTGAACCTGTGTCCGGCCGGGGTCGGCACCACGAGCCGGGGTGGGTCCGGGACTCCGGTCGTCAACTCGTCGAGCGCCTCGCCCCACGGCTCGGGTCGCATCACCATTCCGGCACCGCCGCCGTACGGCGTGTCATCCACGGTGCGGTGCCGGTCGGAAGTCCAGTCCCGCAGGTCGTGGATGCGGAGCTTGACGAGACCGGACTCCTGAGCCTTCCCCACCAGCGACAGGCGCAGCGGCGAGAGGTAGTCGGGGAAGATCGACACGACGTCGATGCGCATCCGGCCCTACCGCGGTCGAGAGCGACCCGGCCGGCCGGCCGGCGTGTCGGGCTGGTCGCTGTCGGGGTCGAGCAGGCCGGCCAGCGGGGCGATGGTCAGCGTGCCGGCGGCGGGATCGACCTCCGGAACGAGCTCGGCGACGAACGGGACGAGCACCTCGAGACCGTCGGTGCGCCGTACCGACAGAACGTCCTGCGCGGGCAGGTGGACCAGCTGCTCGACGGCGCCCACCTCGCTGCCGTCGGTGGTGAGGGCCCGGAGCCCGACGAGCTGGTGGTCGTAGTACTCCGACGGGTCGACGGGCCGCTCGTCCGGTGGAACCTGGAGGGTCAGCATCGCGCCGCGCAGCGCCTCCGCAGCGTCCCGATCGGAGATCTCGGCGAACGTCACCAGCCAGCGCGACCCGTGGGGCCGGGCCGCCTGCACGGTCAGCATGGGGTACGACCGCGCGCTGCAGGCGACAACCACTCCGGTCGCGAAGCGACGGTCGGGCTCGTCGGTGCGGAGGTCGACGGAGACCTCGCCGCGCAGGCCGTGCGCGCGCCCGACCCGCCCGACCACGACCTCCACGCCCTGTGGTTCGGTCAACGGCGTCGGTCGACGTCGACGAAGTCGACTCTGGCCCCGCCCTTGCCGGCGAGGGCTCCGATGACCGTGCGCAGAGCTGTCGCGGTGCGCCCAGCCCGGCCGATCACCTTGCCGAGGTCGTCGGGGTGGACCCGGACCTCGATGACCGGTCCCCGGTGGTGGTCCCGTGTCCTGACGGCGACATCGTCAGGATGCGCGACGATCCCGCGAACCAGGTGCTCCAGCGCCTCGGTCAGCACCGCACTCAACCGTCGCTGGCCGCTGCGGTGTCAGCGATGCCCTCGGCCTCTGCAACGGCCTGCTCGATGCCTGCCGGGGTCTCGTCGGCGGGCGGTGAGACGGGATCCGGCACCGGCTCCGTGGCTGCAGCGCTTGTCTCGATGGTGGGCTCCGCGGTCGGCTCCGCGGTCGGAGTCGTTGCCGCAGGCGTCGTTGCCGCAGGCGTCGCCTCGGGGGCAGGCGCGGCCTTCCTTGCGGTCCGACGCGGCGTGACGGCCTCACTCTTCGGCTCGTTGTGAGCCTCCTGCAGCGCCTCGTTGAAGATGTCGCTCTTGTCGCGCTTCGGGCGCGCCTCCAGCAGCGGCCCAGGCGCGGGTTCGCCCTTGTGCTTCTGCCAGTCGCCGGTGAGCCTCAGGATCGCTGCCACCGGCTCGCTCGGCTGTGCCCCCACGCCGAGCCAGTACTGGACCCGCTCGGAGTCGACCTCGATGAACGACGGGTCGCTCTTGGGGTGGTACTTGCCGATCTGCTCGATCACACGTCCGTCGCGCTTGGTCCGGGAGTCGGCGACGACGATCCGGTAGTACGGTGCACGGATCTTGCCCATGCGCTTGAGTCTGATCTTGACGGCCACAGGTGTGGTGTCTCCCTAACGTCTCTGCACGGCGAAGGGCCTGCGGATCTCCGCGTGGGGAGCGGAGCCGGGACCCGGCTGACCGGAGCATCGCGGGTGAGAGGGCCCGGACGCGTTCGGATTCGACCGATCATTCTGCCAGACCTGGCTGCCGGGACCCAATCGGCGCGTCTCTTGGACGCCCGGGGCGAGCGACGAGTCGGTCAGGCGACGATGCGGCCGCGGAGCACGATGCACCCAGGGTGCGCCAGCACCCCTAGATCGGCCAGCGGGTCCCGCGGGTACACGACGAGGTCAGCCTCAGCACCCTCGGCGAGCGTCGCCTCCCGCCCGAGCCACTCCCGGGCACGCCACGACGCCCCCCCGAGAGCGTCCGACGTGCTGATCCCGTACCCCGCGAGTGCCTGAACCTCGGTGGCGATCAGCCCGTGCGGAAGCGCTCCGCCTGAGTCGGTGCCGGCATAGATGGGCACGCCCGCCTCGTACGCGCCGCGGATGGTCTGCAGGCGCCGGGCATGCAGGTCGCGGATGTGCCTGGCGTAGGTGGGATATCTCGACTCGCCAGCCGCTGCGTACTGCGGAAAGCGCTCCAGCTGCACGGCGGTCGGGACGAGCGCCACCCCCCGCGCGGCCATGCCGTCGATCAGCTCGGGCGACAGACCGGTTCCGTGCTCGATGC